>CAYNDW010000010.1:0-23973 GCA_964395375.1 uncultured Cytophagia bacterium | reverse complement strand
GTGGCTAAAACGTAACAGTCCGTGGCGAAAGCCCGCGCGCGGTTCGGCCGTATGATCGACGATCCCGCCTTTACAAACCCTCGGAGATTGTAAATAACTGCCGAGGTTTCGTTATGACGCCGATCCTGCAAAAACGCCTGCGTGCCGCCTTTCGCTCGGCAACCGTCCGCCGCCCGCGCGAGCTGGCCGGCCACGGCATCAACCGCGTCCAACTCGGCGAAGCCGTCGCGGCGGGTATGGTCCAGCGCGCCGGGCGCGGTCTTTACCTGCTGCCCGGTGCCAAGGTCACCGCGCAACACACGTTCGCTGGCATGCGCCAGCCCTTGCGGATTGCGTTCGTGGCTTTGCTTGTCATAAGATTTATCGAACCAATCGCTGCACCATTCCCAAACATTGCCCGACATATCATAAAGGCCATAGCCATTGGGGGAATAACTGCCGACGTCTTTCAAGTAGTGCTTGGCGTTTTCCCAGCTATAATCCGCTCGACTGCCTCCCTCGCTGAAGTTGGCGTGACTCGCCTTTGCCTCGTTTCCCCACGGAAATTTGTATGTCGGTTGTCCGCCAAAGCCCGTCATTCCTCCTCGTGCGGCATATTCCCATTCCGCCTCCGTCGGCAAACGCTTGCCGGCCCATTTCGCATATTGTTGCGCGTTCTCCCATGTCAATAATACTGCAGGCCGTTTCGGATTTTCGAGTTGCTCGTCCCAATGCTTGGGGCTTTCCAAATGCTTGGCTGCCGGCAAAAAAATTTGATGTTGCTCCACCGTGACTTGATGCCTGTCCATGTAGAACGCATCAACATGGACTTTGTGGACCGTTTCTTCTTCCCTTTTCTCGCTGCCCATTAAGAACAAGCCAGCGGGGATGAGAACCATGTCGTCGAGTGGAGTGATGGTTTTACTTTCGGGTTGAATGCTTGATTGCGGTTGCGATTGTGCGCTGTCCGACTCCCTGATATGCAAGGCCTCCAACAGTGTTTGGAATCCCGCCTGAAAATCAACCGTGAAGTCGACATACTGTAAATCGCGCAGTAACAGCGGAACATTACATTTATGCAGAATTATGGGCACAATTATTTTGTTCTCACTGCTCGCAACGGTAATTTCTTTCTTCACATACTTAGAGACGACAGAGTGATGCGAAAGAATAGCCAAGAAGTACTCACAGGTCTCAATGGCCTGCTGTACTTCAGAAGGCCAAGACTCACCCGCCTTGATATTTTTGTCAATCCAAATTTCTCGGCCGACTGCGCGCAAGTCTTTGGCTAATTGCAAAGCGAACGCGCTATCTTCGCGGGCGTAGCTGATGAAGGCGTGCGGCATTCGTGAAATTCCAAAAGGCTTTTAATCAAATTGTCTATTCTTCCAATATTTAGGGCGACGACGTTGATGCGCAATAGCGATGATCTGAATCTTGGCATCGTCGTGGCGATACAGAATCGCAAACGGGAAACGATGCACGAGGAAACGGCGAACTCGCTCCGAATGAATCGGCCAGGCTTCCGGCGCTCGTTGAATTGTAGAGACCGCTTGCTCAAGTGCAGCTAAAAAATCTTCGCCGAGTGCCGGGCTATGGGTTTCATACCACGAGCGCGCCTCTTCTGCCTCCCAATACGCTTCGGGATGTATCTCAAGCCGTCGCACGGGAATTTCCCCGCAATTGTTGCAGTGCTTGCTCCCACGGAATGCAAGTCACTTCGCTGCGATCCAATTCTGCGAGCCGGCGTTGCGCTTCTTGCTGCCAGGCTAATTCCACTTCCCAATCGGTTTCGGGTTCCAAGCTCGCGAGCAAGCGCGAGGCTAGGGTTGCGCGTTCGTTAGGTTGCATTTGCAACGCTTGCGCAAGAATACTTTCAACACCGTTGTTCATCTTTTTGCTCCTTGTCAATAACCGCATCATTAGGGCAACGATACAGAACGGGCCGTGAAAAGTCAAGGCCAGCGTGCTCTCGACGGTACACGTTATCAATCTTCGAACCTTTGCCTTGCCTTTTTCAAAGGCCGTTATCATGTTGATGTACCGAAAACGAAACTCAAAACACGATGCTTGAAATGTTAGACGTGGAATTTCTCACCGATAAAAGCGGGCAAGCTAAAGCCGTGGTCATTCCCATTGCCTTGTGGCGGCAATTGCTGCCATACGATGAAGCGACGATCGAAGAGCTTTCCGAGGCGATGGAAGATTATTGCCTAAACAAAGCTAGGGATAAAGCTCGCGCGGGCCGTTCGCTCAATCGTGAAGAAGCCCTCGCCTTTTTAAAGGATTGACTTTTTCACTCCAAACTCGGATACGTGCCCGGCAACAACATCGGCAGCGGCTGGCCCGGACGCGCGCTCATCATTTTGAGATAGCGCAGCACCGCGTCTTCGGAAATTTGCGCGGGCAAAGGCGAGAGCCGCGAGCCGAAATCGAACCAGCCTTTGTTGCGCGGAATCTCGATTAGCTCCACGTCGTCATCCGCCTCGAAGCCTGCGCGTTGCTTGGCAATGGCGAGCGCCGTCATCAACCCGCCGATGTCATCCACAAGCCCGAGCGTTTTGCCGTCAAGGCCGGAATAGAAATGCCCCTCCGCGATTTCCTTCACTCGCTCAATTGAAAGCTTGCGGCCCTTCGCGACCTTCGCCACGAAGCCGTCATAAAATTTTTGAAAGAAGCTCGCCACTTGCTCGCGCTCTTCCGGCGTGAGATTGCGACTCGGCACTTGCACGCCGAGCAACGGCAGGCGCACGCCAAATCCGAGATCCGCATGCGCGCCGCGCTTCACCACATCCGACGTCATGCCGAGTTTGTTGCCCAAACCATTATCATAAACCCAGCCGCCGATCACGCCAATGGAGCCGGTGATCGTGTTCGGCCCGGCAATGATTTGATCGCCGTACATCGAAATCCAATAGCCGCCGCTGCCCGCAACTTGCCCTTGACTCACGATGACGGGTTTCTTCGCTTTGCACGCAGCGAGCGCTTCGGCTACAAGATCGCTCGCGAGGCCGTCGCCGCCCGGCGAATCCACGCGGAAGACAATCGCTTTCACGCTGCGATCCTTCGCGAGATTGAGCAGCACGCGTTCGAGCCAACGCGCGCGAATACCGGTATCCAAATCACATTCGCCGAGCGCGTAGACCACCGCGATCTTCGGGCGCTCGCCCCACTGCATTGCGCTCGTCGCTTCTTCTTGCAATGCGCGAGCGGAGATGGCGCGCATGCCGTGCCCCGTGCTCTTCGCTATCGTCTCATTAAGCGCGGACCAACGCGCGAGCGAATCGACCAAGCCCTTTGCCAATGCCTGTTCGGAAAGAAAGAAAACTTCGTTGTCGATGAGTTGATCGAACGTCTGCTCGGTCAACTTGCGCGAGCGGCTCACTTCCCCGCGCACGAGTTCGTACCAATCATCCACGAAGTTTTGATACTGCTCGCGATCCGCTTCCGACATGTTCTCGCGGCTCAAGCTCTCCAGCGCGGATTTATATTTGAAGAAGCGCCATTCATCAAAGCCGAGGCCTAATTTCGCCAACGTACCTTTGAGATACGTGCGGCCCAAGCGATAGCCTTCGAGCATGAGCGTGCCTTCGGGATCCATAAAAATTTTATCCGCCACGCTCGCGAGGTGATAGGTCGTCATCTCCGCGTTGTCGATAAACACGAAAATCTTTTTGCCGGCCTCGCGGGCGCGTTGCAGCTCGGCGCGGATTTCCCACGCATGCTCGGGCAAAAGCTGCGCGCGCGAAAGGTTGAGCGCGATCACGCCCGTGCTGCGATCGTTCGCCGCGGCGCGAATGCTTTGCAAAATTTCCAGAAAGCGATGTGTGTCTTCATCGCCGAAAATAAATTTGTGATAATCGACGCGGCCTTTGAGCATGAGCGGAAGATAGCGGCTGTCGCGCTTCGCGAGCCCGTCGGCAAAACTCGGTTGGCGGCTGCCGAGACGGAGCATGTAGCTGTTGAACGCATGATTTTGCTCGGCGTCAAAGTGCGATTGTGCGGCAATCTCGCTGCGGCCAAAGTTGAGCGCAAGCCCGAATGTGAAGGCCTCGCCTTTGAAACTGCGGCCTACAAGATTGACGCCCGACACAAGCTGCAACGCCGCGCCCGCGCTCCACGGCGCCTCGGAGAGTTGCACATCATTTTGCAACGCGCCATCGGCGAAGAGCGTCAAACGCGGCGAGCCAAAGGGCCGCACGCCGATTTCAGCGACGCCTTCGCGCGCTTTGCTTTCGAGAGAAAAATTTCCGAGCAGGCCGAGCGAGAGATATCGCGAGGGCCGTATGATCGCGCCGCTCGTGAGCAAGCGCTCGCGGCCCAGCGCGTCGAAATCGCCTTTGGACCAGCCATAGCCGAAGCCCAGCGCAAAGCCGCGCGAGCCAAAGCCGGTGGAGATGCGATAATCTTTCACGCGCACGCCGCCAATATTTTGCCGCGACATGCCTAAGCTCAAACCGCGCACGCCGCTGAAATAGCCCCAATCATTGAACGAAGTCGCGTCCGTGCCTTCGGTGGTCCAATGAAAGCGCGTCTCCATTTTGTTGATGAAGGCGAGACTCGCGGGATTGACGAAGCCGACGAGGCCATCGCCAAATGCGGAGGGCGAGGCCATGAGAAAAGTGTTGCGTGTGTAGTAACTCGGAAGAGGTTGGGCGAAGGAGGTGGCGGCGAAGGTGAGTGCGACAAGAAAAATGTGCTTGTGCATGGAAGGCAGACTCCGAAGTTTTGAAAATTTTTCCGCAATGAGGGCGTGGAGGAATTGTTTTGTGGAAATAAGGGCGTGGGGGCTTGTTCTGCAAGGAAACACCGAAAGGGCATTTTCAGAATCAGGCATTGATGTGAACGACGTCAGTTACCTTGACCGTTTTCAGCGCCTCCAGAACTTTGGGCATAAGCGGACGCAACGTTTCGAAAGTGTTCTCAGGGGCTCCCAATACGATAAGGGCAAAGTTTATCGCGCGCAAATTCTGCTGGTACTCTAGATTGCCATCAATCGTCACGAATACTTCGAAGTCGGAAGACTTGATCAAATTTATCAACGCGCCATTCTTGATTCCCGACCAACCCATTTCCTGCACTCTAACGATGACATGCCCCGGCAACTCGCGCTTCAACCTTTTGGGCAAGCATTCCTCAAGCAACACTTTCATAAGATTGTTCCAACAGTTTCCCTTTTGAAAATTCCAACACCGCTAGCGCTTGCGCATGCGGCACGCTCGGGAAATCATCAAGAAATTCATCAAGGGGATGGCCCTGCGTGAGATAATCAAAAAGGGTTTTGACGGGCACGCGTGTGCCTGCAAAAACCGGAATCCCGCCTAAAATCTCGCGATCGCTAGTGATGAGCTTGTTATGATTCGTCATGGCCTGACTCCTAGTTTTTCGGTTGGGGCAATGGTTGCTCTCTTGCGCTTGCGAAGATAGCACAAATCATGAATCTTGCAATCTCTGTTTTTGAGGGGGATAAAGCGGCAGCACTCTTCTTCTGCGCTTCATTCCACCACCACCACGATACGCTTATTCATCTTCCCTTTGCTCTTATAATCCGCAATGCGCAAACGCCCCACCTCGAAAGTGTTCGCCACGTGCGTGCCGCCGTCCGCTTGCAAATCGAGACCGACGATCTCAACGGTGCGCACTTCGGCAATGCCTTCGGGCAATAGATTGATCTTCGTGCGAATGAGATCGGGAATTTTGAAAGCTTCTTCGCGCGGCAAAATTTTCACGTGAATGGGGCGCGCCGCGGCGACTTCGAGATTGATCTTCGCTTCGATCTCTTTGATCAATTCCGCGCGCATGGTTTCGAACTCGAAATCCAAGCGGCCTTGCAACGGCTCCATGTTGCCGCCGGTCACTTGCGCGCCGTAATCGCGAAAGATCACGCCGCAGAGAATGTGCATGGCCGTGTGCGTGCGCATGAGTTGATAGCGCCGCTCCCAATTGAGCGCGCCCTGAATGTGCGCGCCCAGGGCCGGCGGTTCGCCGAGCACTTCATGCCAAACGAGCGCGTCGGTTTTACTCTTACGCACGTGCGTAACTTCCCAAGTTTTATTTTCGCTCGTGAGCGTGCCAATGTCATACGGCTGGCCGCCACCGCCGGGATAGAACGCGGTGCGATCCAGCGCGACAGTATTGCCTTCAACTGCGAGAACGTTTGCGTCGAATTGTTTGAGGTAGGCGTCGAGTTGGTAGAGTTGGTGGGTCATACTTTGGTTATGCGTTTGTCATTCAGAAGGAATCTTTTTCAGTGCGAGTCGTGTGACTAGTCTTAAAAAGATTCCTGCTGAATGACAAGAAAAAAAATCGTGCTCGCCTAAAATAAATAACCCACTCCTACGCGCACGTTGCGGGGATTGCCGGGCGTGAAGTGCAGCTCCGAAACCGGCTCGACTTCGTTGCGCAAACGCGACTCGGTGTCGAATTGCGCTTCGTTCCATTTTGCGTTAAACAGATTTTCGACGACAAGGTTGAACTTGTACTTGCCGCGTTGATAATCGCCGAAGAGGTCGAACACGGTATAGCCTTTCGCGCGCACCGTATTGGTTTCGTTGGCTGGTCGTTCAGCCACATGGCGATACCGCAGGCTCGCATCGTAGCCGCGGCGCGAGCGCGCGGTCAATCCGCCGGTAGAGGTGAGGCGCGGCGCAAGTGGGATCTCGTTTGCGTCTCGCGGTTCATCGCGGGCGATGCCCTTTGAAATCGTCACATCCGCATCGGCCCACAACCATGAAGCCAGGCCGAGCCGTGTTTCTAAATCAATCCCCAAGCGCCGCGTTCTGCCGCTTAACTCTGTTGTGCCCGCATCGCCGACGTACACGAATTCGCGCTCAAGATCAAGTCTCCAAGCTGCCGCGCCGAAATGCACTCGTTCGGAGAAGCGTGTGCGCAAACCGGCTTCACCGCCAACGGCGCGCGGCAAAATTTCCGCACTGCGCTGATTCGGATCGAAGTTCAACGCCGTGAGGGTGTCCGCGATTTGTTCATCGTCCAACCCGTTGCGCGCGAAGCGGCGGCTCAAATCCGCGACGCGCTGATTGATGACCACATCACGCGCATCGTTGGAATGAAAGCCGGTGCCGAAATTCAAAAACAAATCGAGCGCACGATTCGGGCTGATCACGAGATTGGCTTTCGGGCTGACAATGGTTTCCTGCGCATAGCCGGAAGCATGCGGCCGTGTTGCGCCCGCGATTCTTTCGAGACGATCTTCAACATTGAACGTAAAATAATCCGCGCGCACGCCGAGCTGCAAGCGCACCTTCGCGCTGAACGTTACCTCTTCTTGCGCCCAGAGAAAAAGATTTCGTTCAAAAATTTCGGAATCAACCAACGGCGAGAGCCGCACCCGCTCCGGACTTTTCCACAGCGCGACTTCGACGTCGTCCGCGCGATAACCCGCGCCGAGCGTGGCGCTCGCAACGCCGAGTCCGAGGTTGTGATAAAAACGATACTTGCCGTTCAATCCCAAAATCCGGCGGCTGTCGGTTTGCTCGATCATGTCGCCGTTGATCGGATCCTCCAAGAAGAAGGTGAAATTTGAAAACAGTTTGAAGTTGTATTGCGTCGCGTAGGTTTGAAGCTGAAACTCGCTGTTGCCCGCCCCGCGGCTGGAATAAACCATGTTAAGGTTTTGCCGGCCCGTCGTTCCGCCTTCGAGATCGTCAAGCGAACCAAAGCGTTTGATCAAACCTTGGGCAAGCGCGCGCTCGGGAATTTGGCCGGAGGCATTCCACGCCGAGCTGAAGCTGCCGATATCGAACGCGAGTTTCGTATGCTCCGAAAGATGTGTGTGGAATTTCCCAAAGAGATTCAAGCGACGGAAATCTTGCGGGCTGCGCACCGGTCCGTCGGTTTTATAAAATTGCCCGGCGAGGTACGCGTTGTTGTGCTCGCTTTGCGTTGGCACTTGAAACAATGTTGTGAGACGATACGTGCCGAATTCGCCGCCTTCCATGCGCATTAGATTATTTTCGATATGATCGCGCGAGCGAAACGCCACCGCGCCCGCGGTGGCGAGATTGCCGAACTCGGCGAAATAGGGGCCTTTGTAAACCTCGAGGCCTTCGATCACGTCGGGTATGATGAAGTGCGCGTCGGCATAACCTTGCCCGTGTCCATGCGAAACCATATTCACCGGAATGCCATCAACCGAAATACTCACGTCCGTGCCGTGATCCGCATCGAAGCCGCGCAGAAAGATTTGTTCGGCTTTGCCGCCGCCCGCGTGCTGCGCGATGATCAAACCCGGCGCGAGCTGCAAAATATCCTGCGCCGAGCGCGTTGGGCGAATTTGCAAATCGAAATCGCGTACGGCGCGAGAGGAGGCCGCGGAGACCGGACGATCGGCTTGCACGAGAATATCGCCGAGCGTGACGGGTTTCGCCTCGAGCTTGATTACGAGCATCGTTTCGCGGCCCGCGGCGAGCGTCACAGATTGCGAAGCAGCTTTGTAGCCGATCATGCTCGCAGTCACTTCATACGTGCGCGGCTTGAGTTTGAGAAGTTCAAAATTTCCGTCGTCGTTCGTGATCGAGCCCAAGCCGGCGCCGCTCAAAACGAGGTTTACGCCCGGCAAGCCTTGCCCGGTTTCGGCGTCGAGAACTTTGCCTTTGAGCGTTGCAGAAGATTGCGCGACAGCGCGCGCAGGGAGAAGAACCTGTAAAAAGCCGGCCAACACGGCCAACAACAAAAGCGTCGAAACTCTTCTCATGACGATGCTCCTTGCTAGTCAGTTATGAGTGTACCCTTTGCTTTAAAAGCAAAAATTTTTCGGTAAGCGGATACAGCTTTTGCTTTATCCGCTATATTCGAAAAATCCGCTTAAAAAAGCTTTTGGGTTGCGGCTCGTCCGCCTTGTGGTTGATAGATTATTAAGATCGCATCCGTGGTTTTCATCAAAAAAATATGGCGCAGAATGCACGTGTGCGGCAGCGCCGCAAAACGGCAAGCAAGATACGAGGTAGGTTCGCAGACGGTTTGCTTGAGTTTGAAAATTACGCTGAGTATGTTGTTGCGTGGAAACGCGGATTGCTCTGCGTGCGACATTGCGGTTTTCGAAAATCTGCATAGCGTGTCATCTGGAGGAATCCTTTTCGACACCACCACTATTCCAAGCGCTGAAAAGGATTTCTCCTGACAAATTAGGGTGTTGATATGTCGAAAGGTACTTTGCATAAAGTGAGTTGCTCATGACGACCTTTGCTTTGAACGCGTTTGTGGCCGTGCTCGTGATTATGGATCCGCTCGGCAACGTGCCCATCTTCGCAAGTTTGTTGAATGAATACAGCCGGGAGGAGCGCCACGCCATGATTCGGCGCGCGTGTTGGGCGGCCGTGGCGATTTTAACGACGTTCACTTTGATGGGGAGATTTATTTTCGAGATGTTCGGCATCACTATTGGCGCGTTTCGCATTGCGGGCGGCATCATCATGTTCGGCATTGCGGCCAACATGCTGTCCGCGCAAAAATCGCGCACGCGCATTACGCCGAACGAGGAAGTGGAAGCGCAGCACAAGGGCGACATCTCCATCGTGCCGCTCGCGATCCCGCTCATTAGCGGCCCGGGCGCGATTGCGACGGTGATGACGCTCGAAACGCAAGCCGAGAATTTTTTCGGCACGAGTATCGTCATTGGCGCGATACTCTTTTCCGGGGTGCTCTCTTATCTCATCTATCGTTACGCCAGCGCCTGGCTCATGCGCATGGGCGAAACCGGCATCAACATTATGACGCGCCTACTCGGCTTGATTCTCGCAGCCATGGCCGTGCAGTTTGTGATCAACGGGATTCGGGATGCGTTTCCGGAGGTGATGCGGTGAGACTGAATTACAAATCTCCGCGCGGTTATTTCCTCAGCCAGAGTTCGTATGTCCGAGGCCGAATCGCTCCGAGGCGTTTTTTAAAACCTTCCGAGAGATCGTGCATTTCCGTATTGAGACTCAGCTCCGAAAGGTTATTCAAAAAATGCAGCAGCGAGTCGGCTTCAGTTTTTTCTTCCGGGCGAAAGAAACGTAATTCGTTTTTCCCGGAGTAACCCGGAACCGCTTGAACTCCTGGGGCGTCGTAACCAGCCCCTTTTAGTTGGCTTTGAATACGTTCGGCAAAGTCTTTCTGGCGTTTGTCCGGATAATGAATAAACACTCGTGGCTGCAATTTTTCCACGCTAGTTTTGAAAATCTTCGGGAAGTTGTCTGCCACCGCGCGTGCTTCCACCGTCGTCGTCGAGTCCTTGAGCGCTTGCTGCGAGGCAATGGATACCAGCGCGTTTACGAAGGCGGAGTCAATTTGCCCCTCGCGTTTCAAGTGGCTCATATAAGCAATCGCGAGCGCTCTTTTCGCTGCGCTCGTATCCGTCAATTGCCCAAATAATGCGGTAACCCGATCCAAGTATTGCCGTTGGGTTTCAGCTTGATAATGTTTTTCAGAAAAGATCCACCCCGCGGCCGCGATCACAAACGGTATAATGATCGTTGCCACGCCCTTGACAATTTCAAACGTCGAAATTTTGCTGGTTTGTTCCGGCATAAATTTGCTCCTGTTTGGTTATTGAAGAAATCCCGACCGCGCCGCGTGAATAAAATCCGTATAAGCCGGAGTGTGCCCCGCGGCGCGCGTGTCGGTTGCAATTTGCCCGCGATGATACGCCGCGTGCATGATGACGTGCATCAAAATATCTTTCACCGGACTGCGAAACGTCTCGCCTTTGGTGTTGGTGTATGCGATTGCTCGTGAAAGCCCCTCCGGCGCGAGCGTGTCGAAATAATCCCGCCACAGGTTTGTGATTCGCGCCAAATGCGCTTCGCATTGCTCCACGGTCAACTCCGGCCACACCGCTAAACTTTGCGGCTCGCCTTTGATTCTTTCCAACCACAAAATTTCCGCGGCGATAATGTGCGCCAAAAATTTCAGCGCGCGCGGCGAAAATTTTTCACTCTGCTTTAAGGCTGCGAAGACCTCGCGATTGGCCCACGCATCGTATTGGAATAATCGGCGATAGTGTTGCAACTGTTCCATCGCTCGCTCCTTTCTCATATAAAAAAAGGGCAAGACGATTTTATTGATTCATCTTGCCCTTACACATGCTTTTACTGTGGTGGCAGCGTGCTCAACTTACGGCATAGCCCGTGAATTGCCGCCGATACGGCGCATGAAAAGCGAGCACGATATCATCTTTGGGCACGCCCCATTCGACCAAGTCATTGGCGACGCCTCGTTCCGTGCCGTCGTGCTGAATCCAAATCTTTCCGTTTTTGATGTCAATGTGCAGCACAGCGCCGCGAATGCGTCTGTGCTCGTGCCAACCGACGTTGATCAATTCGTAATGATCGCGTTCGGTGTCAAAAACCGTCTCGACTTCGATATCACCGTAGGAGGGTTTATAGTCTCCGTATTGCTTGATCAATTGTTGCACGTAGGCGCGGTATTGATCTAGTTTAGCCATTTTATAATGACCTCTTTCTTTTCATCATATCAATGCCGCCGAACTGAATAAAGCGCGGATCATTCGTGATCGTCCAGCCTTCTTTGACGAGAGCATTTTTGACGGCATCGTGAAAGATGTCTCTTTCGGGCTTTTGTCTTCTCCTCGCGCTTGCAATGTCCTCAGGCTAAAACCGGCTCAACTTCGCGAACGTGCAAAATTTCCGCACGATTGATGGGCCGAATATCGGCGGTTGTCGAGGTTAACACCGCGACGGTCTTGCCTTCCGCTGTGACAAACTCGACTTCAAAACCGAGCCCGTCATCGTAACAATGAACGACCGTGCCGACATCACCTTCTTTGAGACGATAATCAATAACGTCGTGGGTTAGCGCGACAATCTCTAACTCTTGAATCATAGCCGTCTCCTTTTTCATTAATTGGGAATCGCCGTCACAAAACGCGGGTGTTCTTGTCCCTTATCAATAATCCAAACTGTTGTTAAACTAATAACACGACTCAGCGGCGTTTGTAGTGAGCCACGGATAACATATTTCGTACCGTGCGGTGTTATCGTTTCCGTTTTGACATCTTCGTTTTGAGCGATCTCAATTAATCCTTGTTCCAATAAATCCGCATTGGTCTCATCAAATCCAAACATTCGAAAGAATTTCGCTTTCCCTCGACCGACGACATGGGTTCCAGAAAGCAAATAATCTATCAGCTTCGCTGGCGGAATATAAGCCTTTTCTCGATTCGGCAACTTCATATCTCATCACGCCTCCGCGCCATGGCATTTCTTATACTTCTTCCCGCTGCCGCACCAACACGGATCGTTGCGCCCGACTTTGTTCTCCGCAACAACCGGCTGCGGCTTGCCTGGCTTTGCGGCCGCCGGCGCGCTCGGGGCTTTGCCCGCGCCGATATAACCCATGCCCTCGGTTGATTGATGAACTGCGCTCAACTGCGCGGGCGCGCGGCGGCGCACGGGTTGCGGCGGCTCCATCGTCACTTGCGCTTTGAAAACAAATTCGAGCGCTTGTTCGTCGATCATGCCCAACATCTCTTTAAACATGCGGAAGCCTTCGCCTTTGTATTCGAGCAAAGGATCTTTCTGCCCATAAGCACGCAGGCCGATGCCCTCTTTCATTTGATCCATCTCATACAAATGCGCGCGCCAACGGTCGTCGATCACGCGCAGCATCGCAAAGCGCTCGATTTGGCGCATCAACTTCGGCCCGAGTTGCCGCTCTTTGCTCTCATAACTTTGCAGCGCCAGCTTGAGCAAACGCTCCTTTAACTCTTCCGGCTGCAGCGCCGTGTTGTTGGTCAAATCGGGAGGCAGGCCGATTAAAAAGAGCCGCTGAAACGCGTTTTGTAAACTCTCCAAATCCCAATCGTCAATATGCTTGCCCGCGGTGTGGAGGCCGATTTTTTCTTCGACATAGCCTTTAATGATCTCGACGATTTCCTCGCGCAGATCTTCACCGCGCAGCGCGTTGCCGCGGCGATCATAGACCACCTCGCGCTGTTGGTTCATCACGTTGTCGTATTCGAGCAGATGTTTGCGGATTTGAAAATTGTGGCCCTCGACCCGTTTCTGCGCGCGCTCGATGGACTTCGTCACCATGCGATGCGTGATGACCTCGCCCTCTTCCACGCCCAAACGATCCATCACCGAAGCAATGCGATCCGAACCGAACAAGCGCATCAGATCATCTTCGAGCGAGAGATAAAAACGCGAAGAGCCGGGATCGCCCTGTCGTCCCGAGCGCCCGCGCAATTGCCGATCGATACGCCGCGCCTCATGCCGCTCCGTGCCGATAATGTGCAAGCCGCACGGCGCGTTCTCGTGGCATTTGTACTCATTGAGATGAGGGCAACGCGGCTGCGGATCGCGCGGATTGTGCTTCAGCGCGCATTGGTGGCCCTCGGGCGCGAGCACGATGCCTTTGCCGAGTTTAATATCCGTGCCGCGGCCGGCCATGTTCGTCGCAATCGTCACCGCGCCCGGCTGGCCCGCGTTTGAAACGATCTCCGCCTCTTGCTGATGATACTTGGCGTTCAGCACTTGATGCGGAATGCCTTTGCGCTTCAGCATGCGCGCGAGCGTTTCTGAAACTTCCACGCTGATCGTGCCCACGAGCACCGGACGTTTCTTCTCATGCATCGCCGCGATTTCGTCGATCACCGCGTTGTACTTCTCGCGGCGGGTGCGAAAGATTTGATCTTCATAATCCATGCGCCGCGCCGGTTCGTTGGTGGGAATGACCACACAATCGAGTTTGTAAATTTCCCAAAACTCCGCGGCCTCGGTTTCCGCGGTGCCCGTCATGCCCGCAAGCTTGTGATACATGCGGAAATAATTCTGCAGCGTGATCGTGGCGAGCGTTTGCGTTTCGCCTTCGACTTTAACGTTCTCTTTCGCTTCCAACGCTTGATGCAAGCCGTCGGAATAACGCCGGCCCGGCATTAAGCGGCCGGTGAACTCATCCACAATCATCACCTTGCCGCCGTCCACGACATACTCAACGTCGCGCTCATACAGCGAATACGCGCGCAGCAATTGCGAAATGCTGTGAACGTTGTCGCTCTTTTCGGAATACTCTTTTGTGGCCTTTTCTTTCTGCGCCTCTTTTTCGGTCACGCTCAAGTCGGCGTCGGTGTTGATCTCGTGAATTTTTTCGCCGATGTCCGGTAGCGTGAACATTTCGGGATCGTTAGGCGAAAGGTGCTCGCGGCCTTTTTCGGTGAGATCAATGGTGTGGTGTTTTTCATCGAGAGCGTAATACAGCTCTTCATCAAGCTCATTTATTTTTTTGTCGCGCAGATAATCACTCTCGACCTGGCGAATGAGCTTCTTCACGCCGGCTTCTTGTAGCGCTTTGAGGAAGCGCTTGTTCTTGGGCGCGCCGCGCTCGGCTTTTAGAAATTTGATGCCGGCCTCGTAATCTTTGCCGGCTTCCATGTCCTTCTCCGCCTCGGCCACAAGCTGGCTCACCAGTTGCCCCTGTGCTTGCACGAGTCTTTCGACACGCGGCTTCATTCCGGCATATTGCTCGATGTTCTGCTCCACCGGCCCGGAGATGATGAGCGGCGTGCGCGCTTCATCCACCAACACGGAATCGACTTCGTCGATGATGGCGAAATAATGACCGCGCTGCACTTGGTCTTCCAAGCGCACGGACATGTTATCGCGCAGATAATCGAAGCCGAATTCATTGTTAGTGCCATAGGTAATGTCCGCGGCGTAAGCCTCGCGGCGCTGCGCGGGGTTCATGTCGTTGGTGATAAACGCCGCACGCAAGCCGAGGGCCTCAAAAATTTTTCCCATCCATTCGCAATCGCGGCGCGCGAGATAGTCATTCACCGTGACGAGATGCACGCCCTTGTTTGCGAGCGCGTTCAAATAGAGCGGCATCGTTGCCACGAGCGTCTTGCCTTCGCCCGTTGCCATCTCGGAGATTTTGCCTTCATGTTGGACGATGCCGCCGATGAGCTGCACGTCAAACGGCACCATGTTCCATTCCAACTCATGGCCGACCACATTCCAGCGTTTGCCGCACAGCCGGCGGCACGTTTCTTTGACGAGCGCAAACGCCGTGGGCAAGTTTTCATCCAGCACTTGCCGAATCAGCTCGCGCTCTTCATCTTCGAGGTCCGCAAGCTGTGAGCGCAGCTCTTCGTTCGAAGCCGGAACCCGCTCGGCCTTTTCTTCCCCGCGAAGCGGGGCTTCGAGTTGCTCATCACCGCGAAGCTGCGCATTGAGCTGCGCGATTTCCGCGGTGACTTCGCTCGTCGCTGCTTGCACCTTGCGGCGAATTTCTTCTGATTGCCCGCGCAACTCGTCATCACCGAGAGTGCGCAGACTTGCATAAATTTTATTGATCTCGTCCACAAGGGGACGGATGCGCTTGAGGTCGCGCTCGTGTTTGCTGCCAAAGAACTTCGTTAAAAGACCCATAAAGCTTTTGTATCCTCAATCCATGATTGGTTAAAATTCCATCGTGCTGATGGAGGGGTTTGATCGTTATGAAATTTTCGGGGGATGCCAACCGGCGCTAACCCAATTCCGGCGAACTGTGAGAGCCGGTTCTTCGTTCATATGCAATGTGAATATTGTAGCTCGGCCAATAGCAGTCAATCCGATCATCATTGCGCCATCTTTGCTCCACGCAAAATGCTCCTGCCACATGTGCAAACGTGGATTAAACAACGGCACGCGGTGCTCGCTTTCAGGATCAATCCCCACAGTTTTTGCCCATTTATGTCCATTGCAATTTCCGCAGGCTAGAGAAAGATTTTCTTCCTCATCGGAACCGCCATGAAAGACGGGGATGACATGATCAATTTGCAGCCTCGTCGAGATATAGTCTTGGTGACTCAGGCAATACTCGCAGCGATGATTCGCACGCACCCGCACTCTTTGTCGCACACTCTCGGGCATTCGGCTCATGGGTGCATAGGCTCACGCAGACCGCGCTGAACAGCCTCAGCCAATGCTTCAGATTTGCGCAGCATGCTAATTTCATAAATCTGCCTCAGCCTAAGCAGCTCTTGACGTTCATCGGCAGTTAATCCGATTTCTTTACCCTTGGTCTGTAATTCTTCGAAACGATCCTGCTGACTCATTGTCATCTGGGCTTCAGACAAAGCCAGCACTTCAGAATCAGAAAGACTGGCAACAGGGCGATCATCCAGATGATTTGATACTTTATCCAAAGTCGGCCACATCATTTCCAAAACGCCGGCCAACACGGTCTGAACGTCGCGTCGAGTTGCAGTTCCGAAACGCCGTGCGTCTTCCACCAAATTCTCCGACAAAGCGAGTGTAACTTCAATTGCCATTTTTCACCTCTTGGGAAGATTCTGTCGTTACTATCTTTTCAGCCGGGTTGACGAAACCGGTTCATGAGCGCATCGGCCCGCGCAGACCGCGCTGGACGGCCTCAGCCAACGCTTCGGCTTTACGCAGTGTGCCGATTGCAGAGAGCTGCATCAGCGCAAAAAATTCTTGCTGTCCATCCGCAGTTAATTCGACTTCTTTGCGCGTGCTCAATAATTCTCCAAGACACTCGCTTTGACTCCTTGTCATCTTCATTTTTGACAAGGCCAATACTTCGTCATCCGAAAGTTCGGCAACAGGGCGGCCAGCTAACTTGTTTGACATTTCACACAAAGAGAGTCGCATCATTTTCATAATAGGCTTGTCAATATCGGCCTCATTCCTCTTTTCTCCCCTCGCTCAACCCTCTGCCTTGTTTGCGCAGCTTGCCGGTCAGCTTGAAGTCCGCTAATACCGCGTCGAGAATGCCGTTCACGAAGCGGCCGCTTTTTTCCGTGCTGAATTTTTTCGCGATCTCGATGGCTTCGTCGATCGAAACCTTAGGCGGAATGTCGTCGAAGTCGAGGAACTCGCAAATCGCCAAGCGCAAGATCAGCTTGTCCAAAATGGCGATGCGGTTGAATTCCCAATTCACGGCCTTTTGCTTGATCAATTCATCAAACAGTTTGGTCGACGCAATCGTGCGCCGGAACAATTCTTCCGCGAATCTATGAACCTGCTCCGCTTCCGGATCTCTTTGGATAACTTCCGCGACAATCGCTTCCGCCGTGTTACCCGATAATTCATGCGCATAACACGCCTGCAACGCCAACTCACGCGCGCGCCTGCGATCAGTGACTGGAGACATAACTCATCACACCAATGATAAAAAAGAACCTTCCTGATTTAACGGCTTGCCGTTGCACGCCACCGCACTTTCACAAGTGCGGCGCAATATAAAGAAAGTCGAGGCTATGATACAATTCGAATTTCAACGCAAGATATTTCGCGCAATCACCAGCTTTTGAATCTCTGAGGTGCCCTCGTAAATTTCGGTGATCTTCGCGTCGCGCATAAAACGCTCGACCGGATAATCTTTCAAATAACCCGCGCCGCCGAAAATCTGCACCGCCTTTACGCCGCAATCCACGGCCACGCGCGAGGCATAGAGCTTGGCCTGCGCCGATTCCACGGAAAAACTTTGGCCCGCGTCTTTCAAAGACGCCGCGCGATACACCAGCAAGCGCGCCGCTTCGATCTCCGTGCTCATCTCCGCCAGCATGAATTGAATCGCCTGAAAATCGCCGAGCGGTTGATTGAATTGCTGCCGCTCTTTCGCATAACGCACCGCATGCTCGAACGCGCCCTGCGCGATGCCCAGCGCTTGTGCCGCGATGCCGATGCGGCCTTTATCTAAAATCGTCATCGCCACGTTGAAGCCTTTGCCTTCTTGCAGAATCAAATTCTCCGCGGGCACTTGCACGTTGTCGAAGTTGAGCATCACCGTGTCGCTGCTGCGAATGCCGAGCTTCCTCTCTTTTTTGCCAACAGCAACGCCGGGAAATTTTTTCTCTACAATAAAAGCCGCGACGCCTTTGTTGCCGAGGCTTTTGTCCATCGTCGCGAACACGATATAATAATCCGCGTGCATGCCATTGGTGATGAAATTCTTCGTGCCGTTGAGGAGATAATGCCCGTCTTGCTTGACTGCGACGGTTAGCATTGCGCCCGCGTCACTGCCCGTGCTCGGCTCAGAGAGGCAATACGCGCCCAACGCTTTGCCGCTCGCAAGCGGCGAGAGATATTTTTGCTTCTGCGCTTCCGTGCCGAATTTTTCGAGCCCATAGCACACGAGCGAGTTATTCACCGACACCGCCACACCCACGGAAGCATCCACGCGCGAAAGCTCTTCGACGACTATCGCGTAACTCACGGTGTCCGCGCCCTGGCCGCCGTAATTCGGGCTTACGGTCATGCCCATATAACCCAGGTCGCCGAGTTTTTTGATATGCTGCGCCGCGAATTTTTCGTGTTGATCGCGCTCTGCGGCGTCGGGCGCAATTTCGGTTTCGGCGAAACGGCGAATCTCCGCGCGAACATGCTTTTGTTCATCGGTAAGCTGAAAGTCCATACGTACCTCTCAAGATATTTGGATTAGTGGAGTGCTGGATTTTTGGAGTGATGGAGTTTGGGATTGAGAGGGCGCTAGCGTTTTGCTTTCCCATCAATCCAACACTCCATCAATCCACCGATCCATAGGCGTAAAAACCTTTGTTCGATTTCCTGCCGAGTTGCCCCGCAGCCACCATCTTGCGCAACAGCGGGCACGGGCGATATTTGTCGTCGCCCAATTCTCTGTGCAGTACTTCCATGATGTGCAAACAAACATCGAGTCCGATAAAATCCGCGAGCGTCAGCGGGCCCATGGGATGATTCATGCCGAGCTTCATCACTTCATCGATGGCTTGCGGCGCGGCCACGCCTTCCATCACGCAAAAAATCGCTTCGTTGATCATGGGCATGAGCACGCGATTGGAAACGAAGCCCGGATAATCATTCACGGCCACGGGCGTTTTGCCGAGCTGCGCGCTAAGTTGCATCACGGTTTGAAACGTCTCTTCACTCGTTGCCAAGCCGCGAATGACTTCCACGAGTTTCATCACCGGCACGGGATTGAAGAAGTGCATGCCGATAATTTTATCGGGCCGTTTTGTTGCTCCCGCAATCGCGGTGATCGAAATCGAAGAGGTGTTGCTCGCTAAAATTGTTGTCGGAGCACAGAGCACATCCAACTCGGCGAAAATTTTCTTCTTGAGTTGCGCGTCCTCCGTTGCCGCCTCAACGACAAGCTCGCACCCTGAGAGCGCGTTGAGAGTCGTTGCGCTCGTAATGCGCGCGAGAATCTTCGGAATTTCTTCGGCAGCAAAACTGCCTTTCTTGGCTTGTCGCTCGAGATTCGATTTGATCATGGCGAGCGCGCGCTCGAGGAACTCTTGTTTGAGGTCGATGAGCGTGACCTCATAACCATGTTGCGCGAACACATGTGCAATGCCGTTGCCCATCGTGCCGCCGCCGATAACGCCGATATTATACATTATTCTTTTCTCATTCTTAAAAAGGAGTTTTATAGCATGAGGTACAAAAATAATCATCGCCCTTCATCGAATAGCCGTCACGGCCCAAATCGATTATGCGACCGCAGTCTTTGCAGCGCGTCGGCTCGAACGCTGGCGGATTTTCCAGCTTCACAAAGTTGTAGTCGTTCGTGCTGAAATGAACGTAAATCTCTGTATCGAAGTTCTCGCGGCATTTCGTGCATTCGCGCCAATCGCCCTCATGTTTCTCATGAAAGTGATAGCTGCACATGGTGTAACGATCGTGGTTGCGATAGCAGCTATTTCTAGCATACGAGAACAGCACGTATTTATCCGCATCAGCGCAAATCCACTCGCCGCAGCACTGCGTTTTCGTTAAGTTCTTCGTTTTGCCGCAAAGGCCGCAGCGCGGCGTGCTCGCGCGCTTGTGAGGAGAAGCCGTCTTTTTCGTTGCAGTCTTGCGTTTTGAGGTGGTGGGCATAGAAACCTTCTTGCGAGATTACGCTTTGTATGCGGCAAGCTCCTCGCGCACTCTTTGCGTGAGCCATTGCTCGTGTGCCTTCTTTGGCAATTATCTTATGCTTTCAACTTCTTTTCATATTCCTCGACGCCTTTGCGAATGCGTTGGCGCAAAGCCTCCGAAGCTTCACACTGCGCGATGATCGCGAGAGCCTGCTTTGCCGATGCGACCCATAGCGCTGCGGCTGCTTGTGAATGAAACTCGCGAGAACTCAAATCATAGTCTGCCAATCGACGACGGTCATAGAGCCGGTGCAAAATCTTGTAGAATTTTTCAAATTCGAGGACGCCGGAGTTGTTCGCCCGCGCCTGCAGTTGCCCGTGTGCTTGCGGACCAATAGAAGCACGAAAGCCTAACTTTGCCAGAAAATCATTGCCGCAATGAAAAGTGGCGTAATATGCGCGATTGACAGCCGTTCGATACGCCGCTTCCGACGGAATTTTCAATAAACGCTCTGCGAGCGACAAGAACTCGGCACTGCCCATTTCATAACCCTCCCACACCCAAACAAATTTTATCTCGCTTTGAAGCGGGCGTTTGGTTTATCATTTCATCGTCAAAGCGATTGATCTGGGTCAAAACTTCATGGACGGCGCCGGAAACCTTGATTGCAATCGTAATCCAACTATTGTCTGCAATTTCCGGATCAATAACATACTCTAGGCCGACGTTCCTGACCGACGGAAAATGCTCACGCGCTAGCCGTATTGCTCTTTCTAAGTGCGGAATCAAATCATTCGCCACGGCGAATCGCCAAACCTCGTTTGACGCGGGATAACCGCCAATGTGTTTACCTAGTGACGACGACTTTCTTGCAATAGCCGTTCGTCGGGGAGCGTGATAGATCGCCACCGGCTCGGCAACGCGACTGCGCGGCGACGTTTTCATCATCTCCTCTGCGGTCAAGTAGGTTTTAGGACTTTTAGCTTTAGCCTTTGGCATAAGTCATCTCCACTCTGAGCCTATATTGTTCTCACATCAAATTCTCCACAATCACCGCCGCGCCCTGGCCGCCGCCGATGCAGAGTGCGGCCATGCCGTATTTTTTTTTGTACTCCTGCAGCGCATGCACGAGCGTGACGAGGATGCGGCAACCGCTCGCGCCGATGGGGTGGCCGAGCGCAACCGCGCCGCCGTGTACGTTCATCTTCTCCGTTGGAATGCCGAGTTGTTGCTGCGCCGCCAAACTCACCACCGCGAACGCTTCGTTGATTTCGAAAAGATCGATTTGGTTTAATGCAAAGCCGGACTTCTTCAGAATTTTTTCAATGGCGTCGATGGGCGCGGTGGTAAACCATTCCGGCCTCTTCGCTGCGGAAGTTTGCGCCACGAGGCGCGCTTGCGCTTTCACGCCGAGTTTGTCCGCAACTTCTTTGGTCATGACCACCACCGCAGCCGCGCCATCATTGATCTTTGAAGCATTCGCTGCGGTGATGGTGCCTTCTTTATCGAAGGCCGGACGCAGCGTCGCCATCTTTTCGAAGTTGGCTTTCTTCGGCTCTTCATCTGCTTTCACAAAAGCCGGCTCGCCTTTTTTCGAAGGCAGCGGCACGGGCACGATCTCTTTCGCGAAGAGGCCATTCTCTTGCGCGGCGAGCGCGCGTTTGTAACTCATCACCGCAAACTCGTCTTGCGCGCTGCGCGGAATATTGCACTCGCGCGCGCACAGCTCCGCGGCATTGCCCATGTGGAAATTATTATAAACATCCCACAAGCCGTCTTTGATCATGCTGTCGATCAACTCGCCGTGTCCGAGACGATACCCGTCGCGCGCTTTGTTGAGCAAATAGGGCGAGTTCGACATGCTCTCCATGCCGCCGGCGACGATCACGTCCGCATCGCCGAGCATGATGGCTTGCGCCGCGAGCATCACGGCTTTCAAACCGGAGCCGCAGACTTTGTTGATCGTCATGCATGTGACCGCGTCGGGCAAGCCCGCTTTGAGCGCAGCTTGTCGCGCCGGTGCTTGCCCAACGCCCGCGGGCAACACGCAGCCCATAATCACTTCATCTACTTTTTTCGAATCAACTCCGGCGCGCTGCAACGCTTCTTTGACGACCAATGCGCCCAACTCCGGCGCGGCAATCGACGCGAGCGCACCTTGAAACGCGCCAATCGGCGTGCGGCATGCGCCGGCAATTACGACTTCACGAAATGAATTTGACATTTGCTCGCCCTTTGCGTTTGGTAAAAGTTCGAAGCGCGATCACTCAATCGCGTATTTGATTTCTAAAAACGGCGAAGGCATTTGCGCATTGCCGGCAGATGGAATTCCCGAAACAGTTCGCACGCCGGTTGGGATTTGCTGCAATCCGATTTTTCCCTCGCCGAGTTTTGACATGTACTGTCCCGCGAAATTCGGATCGGCATCATCGACCAATGCCGTGAAAGTAATTTGAAAAACTTCGGCATCAATCGGCAGCGGCATTTTTTCCTGTGGCGTATTATAACCTTCACCGGCCCAAACTTGTTTGGCGGGATAGGAAAAATCATTGCCATTGATATTGATCACAATGCGCGCCGCGCCGGCGTATTGTACGCTCTGCACGGTCAACCAATGTTGTTGCATTTTCGGCGCAGGCTTCGCTTTGCCCGCATCGCCGAGAAAATAGCCAAGCGAGCCGCCCGCAACCGTAATCAACGTGACGATGATCGCTTGCATCGCGCCGATCCTTGCGACTTTGACTTGCGTATCAACCGGCGGATTTGCTTTCGCCATAAAATTCTCCGAGTGAACTCATAAAATATTCATCATGGGTTGGTTTGTAACTCCTCCTCAATCTGTCATTCTGGAAGAACCTTCCCTCGCGCTGGGTCAAATCCTATTTTTGAGATTCGTGCCAAGTTTGAACGGTGTTTCTTGCAGGATGACATTTCAAAGAAGGGCATTGCAAACTGACTCTGAGGCAGTATATAACACATGAAGCTCAAAACTCAACTGCATCTATCTTCCAATTGCCGTCCGCTTGCTGCAAATAGCCCGCGCGTATTCTTGGCGCGTGCTCGAACACAAGCAGCCATTGTTCTTCGAAAGCTTGCTGCAAAACTTTTGGTTTGATCAACATCGTCTGGCCGGGATAGAGATCGTAGCCCATCACATACGGCGTGCGCAGATGCGAAGTCGTCGGCACCAAATCCGCGAGGAAGCAAACGGTTTTACCCGCGCTGTGCGCTTTAATGATCATGTGATCGAGCGTGTGGCCGCCCGTGACGAAGCCTTCGATGTCGGGCAAAATTTCGCCGCTGCCTTCGAGAAACTTGAGCACGCCGTGCTGCACGAGCGGAACGAAATTGTCTTGCACATAACTCGCTTTGCTGCGCGGATCGGGATCGAGCGCGACTTCATACTCCGCGCGTTGGCAGTAATATGTCGCGTTGAAAAAAGTCGGCACGATCTCGCCGTTCGCGTTGCGGCGCGTGCTCCAGCCGATGTGATCGAAATGCAGATGCGTGAGAATTACGTGCGTAATATCTTCGGGCCGCAAGTGCAACGCGGCGAGCCGGTCGAGCAGCGTCTGCTCACGATGCACGCCGAACATGCTGCCGAACTTCACATCAAACTTATCGCCGATGCCGCAGTCGATGAGAATTTTCTCTTTCTCGCGAACAATGAGCAGCGCGTTCATGCCCATGAGGATGCGATTTTTCTCATCGGGCACATCCATCCGCTCCCACAACACGCGCGGCACCACGCCGAACATCGCGCCGCCGTCGAGGCGAAAGAGGCCGTCGGAGAGGAGAAAGATTTCGAGGTTGCCGCAGTTCATCGCGCTAGACCGTGTCTTCGTAAGCTTCGCTGTAAGTTTGGATTTCCTTCGGGGTATAAATGAGAAAACCCAAAATTTTCCTTTGCTGCGCCTCGGTCAGATTTTCGCGCAAGAGTTTCCAAACCGTCCCTTGTCGCGTAAGATGGCTCATACGGGAAAACTTTCGTGAGATGAGAAAACCTGAAATTCGCTCACCTTTTTCATGGTCAAAACGAACTTCAATGTCATCAAACCGGCTGAGTAAAAGTTTTTCTATTTTCTTTTCAAGTGTGCCCATCGTTGTTCTCCAATTTGAAGTAATTCCTGCGCCGCTTCGAAAAGTTTTTTGCAGTCGTGCTTCACTTCCGAGCCTTTCATTCTGCGCG
>CAYNDW010000009.1:19697-25575 GCA_964395375.1 uncultured Cytophagia bacterium | reverse complement strand
AGATGCAAGCCCCGCAAGCGGGGCTACTACCCACTGGGTAATGAGCGATCTTTAGGTCGCTTTCAACTTTTAGCCTGATGCTTACAGCATCAGGCGGTAGTTGGCGGCATCACGAGTGCAAAATTCAGAAGTAACTGTTCAACCACGGCTGGGCCGTGTCTTGGTAATTGGCTTTTCAAATTTTCGCTGCAATCCTGCTCGCGCTTGCGGCACGAGCACGAGTAGGAATAATTTCGGCAACTCGTTTTTGGCTGAATGAGGTGCGACATGTCAACTCACAATGCGCTTCGAAGAAAATCTCCTGTAAATAAATCAGAAGCCCCCGATATCGCAATAAAGAAGTGGATTGCAATCTCCGGATTGTCATTCAGCAGGAATCTTTTTACGCTTCAAGAAAGCACCCAGGGTTTTGAAGCCTGCGCTGGAACTGAAAAAGATTCCTACGGAATGACATCTTGCGTGGAATGCTTTTCAGCGATTCGTCGCCGGCCTAGCATAAGCCTCGGTTGGTTTTCATCTAACCCTTGGTGCTCGAAGCTTTTTATTTTTCTTTTTACCCTCTTGCACACCGCCGCCTTTTCCCAAACCCTCGCCTTCCAAAATCTCTCCGCGCAAATCGGGCCGCAGACCGTCGGCGCATATCTCGGCGTGTCCGCGGGCGATTATGACAACGACGGCGACGACGATGTTTTCTTCGCGAGCCCAAACGCTTCCAATCTCCTTTATGAAAATTTGGGCAACGGCACATTCAAAGACGTGACCCAAGCCGCGGGTTTGAGCACGATCAGCAGCGGCTATAGCGGCGTGTGGGGCGACCTCGACAACGACGGCGATCTCGATTTGTTCGCCGTGTTTTGGGATAAAGACAATCGGCTCTATTTGAACAACGGCGACAAAACTTTTCAGAACATCGCGCAGCAAGCCGGGTTGAAACTCCGAACCAGTTCGCTGCACGCGGTGATGGCGGACGTGGACAACGATGGGTGGCTCGATATTTATTTAACCGTGAATGACAAAGGCAATCGCCTCTATCGCAACAACGGCAATCTCACTTTCACCGACCTCACTGCCGCCTCCGGCGCGGGCTATAACGGCCGCGCCATGGCCGCGGGCTTTTTTGATTATGACAAAGACGGCGACGTGGATCTTTATCTCGTGCATGATTACAAACAAGCCAATCATCTTTTTCAAAATGACGGCGCGGGCCGCTTCACCAACGTGGCGCAGCAAGCGGGAGTCGCTTTCGCGGGCGACGGCATGGGCGTGGACTTCGGCGATTATGACAACGACGGCTGGCTCGACATGTATATCACGAATTATCACAAGAGCCTGCTCTATCGCAACAACGGCAACGGAACTTTTAGCGACGTGACGAGCGCCGCGCACTTGCCCGCGGTGGGCATGAGTTGGGGCTGCAATTTTTTGGATTGCGACAACGACGGCCGGCTCGATATTTTTATCGCCAATCAAAGCAAGTTTTGGGAATTGCTGCCCGACATTTATCCCAACGTGCTCTTTCATAACCAAGGCGACGGCACGTTTCGCGATGCTGCGCCGCAAGCGGGTCTCGCCACGAGCTTCGATAGCTTCGGCTCCGCGGCGCTCGATTTCAACAACGACGGCTGGCTCGATATTGTCGTGGCCGATCACATTATCGGCGCAACGCAGAATGAATTTTTCAAAAACCGCGGCGGCGCGAATCACTGGCTCAATGTGAAGCTCGAAGGCGTGCGCAGCAATCGTGCGGCGATTGGCACGCGGCTCGAAGCGTTTGCGGACAATTGGCGTCGCGTCGATGAAGTGCGCGCGGGCAGCGGCTATAATTCGCAGAGCAATCTCACGGTGGAGTTCGGCCTCGGCGCGCGCGCTCGACTTGATTCACTGCTCGTGTTTTGGCCTTCGGGGATAAAAGAAAAATATGTCGCGCTCGCCGCGAATCAATTTTTAAAAATAAGAGAAGGCGAGGGCATTGTCACGAGTGTGACGCAGCCGCGCGCGCCGCAAACCGCGCCGGAAGATTTCGTGCTGCTGCAAAATTATCCCAATCCCTTTTCCGCGCAGAGCGCGACCGCGATCCGTTACGCCACCTCCGTTTCCGGCGAGGTCACGCTCAAAGTTTTCGACGTGCTCGGCCGCAACCTCGCAACTCTCGCATTGGGAATGCGGCAAGCGGGTCATCACGAATTCAAGTTCGAGGCAACCGCGCTGCGCTCCGGCATTTATTTCTATCGTTTGGAAATGGCTGCAACCGCGAAGAATAACTTTGCCGCTACGCGCTACGGCAAAATGATCGTGACGAGGTAACGAGAGGCGAATCTCTTTTTTTGAATGTCATTCAGCAGGAATCCTTTTCAGTACTGGAGATTCTGCCCCGTGCGCAAAAAGATTCCTGCTGAATGACGGTTTGGAAGAGAAATTTCATTTCTGCTCCGAGGCAGTGTATTGACCTTCAACCAAAGGAGTCGTCGTATGTCCCATCGTATTCGTTTCGCGCGCGTAGGTTTCTTTTGCGCATTGCTCCCTATGCTGATCGCGCCTCAACTCTTCGCGCAAGAGCCGCAAGCCGCGCGTTGGACGCCGAGCGTGATGATCAAATATCAACGCCTGCTTGGCGCCGCGATTTCGCCCAACGGCAACTGGGTCGCATACACCGTATCCGAGCCGCTCATGGAGGGCGAGAAGAGCGAATATCGTTCGCACATTTTTCTCGTCAACGCCGAGGCCGCGCCCGGCGCGCGCGAGGAGTTTCAATTCACGCAAGGCGAGAAGTCTTGTTCCAATCCGCAATGGTCGCCCGACGGCAAGTGGCTCGCGTTTACCTCCACACGCGGCGGCGAGAAGAACAACGTGTGGCGCATTCGCGTAAGCGGCGGCGAGGCGGAAAAAATCACCGAAGCCAAAAGCGGCGTGAATAATTTCGCCTGGTCGCCGGAGGGCAAGCGGCTCGCGTATACGATGAACGATCCGCTTTCTGAGCAGGAAGAAAAAGACAACAAAGAGAAACGCGATGCGACCGTGGTGGATGAAAATTTCAAGTTCGCGCATCTCTACGTGATTCCCGTGGAGAAAAATGAAAAAGGCGAACGCCCGGCGCAACGCCTCACGCGCGGAGACTTTCACGTGGGCAGCTTTGATTGGTCGCCCGACGCGAAGTGGCTCGCGTTCGATCATCAAAAAACGCCGCGCGTGGATGATTGGGTCACCTCCACGCTCGCGCTCGTGCCCGCGGATAGCGGCGCGGTGCAATCCTTCTTCACCAAAACCGTGGCGAGCAATCCGCTGTTTTCGCCGGACGGAAAGTGGCTCGCGTTTTCGTACGACGGCGGCGACACGCGCTGGGCGCGGCGCAACGATATTTACGTGAAGGCCGTTGCCGGCGGCGAAGCGCGCAAGCTCGGAAAAACTTTTGATGACCAAGCGAACTTGATCGCATGGTCTGCCGACGGGCGCGAGATTTTTTTCAGCGAGACCGAGCGCACCTCGCCGCGAGTGTTTGCCATGGCAATTAGCGACGGCAAAATGCGCGCGCTCACTGCGGGCGAAGGCGTATTCAGCAGCGCTTCGTTCAGCAAAGATTCGAAGAGCATGGCCGTGGTGCATCAAACGCCGGAGCAAACGCCGCAGGTTCACGTCTCCGCGACGATGAAGTTTGCGCCCGCGAAGCTGACGAATGTGAATCGCGATTTTGCCGCGTTGCCATTGGGCCGCACCGAAGTGCTCACGTGGAAATCCGCGGACGGCAAAGTGATCGAAGGTTTGGTGACGTATCCGGTGCATTACAAAGCCGGGCGCAAGTATCCGCTCATTTTGAACATTCATGGCGGCCCGGCCGGCGTGTTCACGCAAAGCTACACCGCGGCTTCGGCGATTTATCCGCTGCAAGCGTTCGCCGCGGCCGATTACATTGTGCTCCGTCCGAACCCGCGCGGCAGCAGCGGCTATGGCGCGGAGTTTCGCCGCGCGAACATCAACGATTGGGGCTTCGGCGATTATGACGACGACCTGGCCGGCGTCGATCTGTTGATTGCGAAGGGCGTGGCGCATCCCGAAAGTCTGGCCGTGTGCGGCTGGAGTTATGGCGGGTTCATGACTTCATTCATTATCACGCGCACGCAGCGTTTCAAAGCCGCCTCGGTGGGCGCGGGCGTGACCAATCTCATGAGCTTCACCGGCACCGCGGATATTCCCGGGTTCTTGCCGGATTATTTTCTCGGGCAGCCGTGGGATAATCTCGCGGCGTATCAAAAGCATTCGGCGATGTTCAATGTGAAAGGCGTGGTCACGCCGACGTTAATCTTGCACGGCGAAAAAGATTTGCGCGTGCCGCTCTCCCAAGGGCAGGAGTTTTACAACGCGCTCAAACAACAGCATTGCCCGGTGCAAATGGTGACGTATCCGCGCACGCCGCACGGCCCGCAAGAGCCGAAATTTATTCTCGACGTCGGCAATCGTTTGCTCGGCTGGTTCGAGCAATACATACGCGCGAAGAAAGCGAGCGCCGGCCCGTCGTGAGTTGTGAATGAGACTTTACTCGATTTTGAATGCGCCCTCCTCGCCCTGTCATTCAGAAGGAATCTTTTTACGCTCTGGAGATACTTCCCAGCAAGTAAAAGGATTCCTGCGGAATGACAACGTTGAGGAGGAGCGCGATCTACTGCCCACGAAACACACGAAGAACACGTAAAATTTTCAACGATAATCTAGACCGAGAGGCGCGATATGTTCCTTCGAATGCTCAAAAAGAACTCCCCCCTTGAAGGGGGCAGGGGGGTGTTGGCCCATCAAGAAACAACAATGATGAATTATAAAAACCAGAGCCACACCCCCCTCAAGGGGGGAATCAGTCTGTGGCTCTCTTGCCTTCTGCTCTTTGCCCTCTGCCCTTCGCCCTCTGCTCTCTGCTCTCTGCCCTCCGCCCTCTTCGCCGGCACCACGGGCAAGCTTGCGGGCCGCGTGCTCGATAAACAAAAGCAGCCGCTGCCCGGCGCGAATGTAATCCTCGCCGGAACCGCGCTGGGCGCGGCCGCGGACGTGCAGGGTTATTATCGCATCCTCAATATTCCACCCGGAACGTATCGCGTGCAATTCAGCATCATCGGCTATCAATCCTATGCCGTGGAGAACGTACTCATCTCCAGCGACAACACCACGACGTTGAGCGCCGAGTTAGGCGAACAAACGCTTGCCGCGGAGGAAGTGGTGGTCGTGGCCGAACGACCCGTGGTCGAAACCAATCTCACCAGTTCGGTCGCAACCGTGACGAGCGAGAACATCGCCACGCTGCCCGTGCAGGAGTTGAATGACGTGGTGAATCTGCAAGCCGGCGTGGTTGATGGCCACTTTCGCGGCGGCCGCATTGGCGAGGTGCAATATCAAATCAACGGCGTCACGGTCAACAATCCTTATGACAACTCTTCGACGTTGCGCATCGACCGCTCGCTCTTGCAGGAAGTGCAAGTGATCAGCGGCACGTTCGACGCGGAATACGGACAAGCCATGAGCGGCGTGGTCAACGCCGTGCTCAAAACCGGCTCGGAGCAATTCAAATGGAATGCGGAAGCTTTCGTGAGCGACTACACGTTCGGCAGCACGGAGCGCCGAGGTCTCGAAGATAAATTCCGGCCGCTCTCTTTGCAGAACTATCAAGTCAGCGTGAGCGGCCCGGCGGGTTTGCCGAAAACTTATTTTATTGTAAGCGGCCGGCGTTACGTGAACGACGGCTATATCTACGGCACGCGCGTCTTCAATCCCACGGACCGCGCGGATTTTGAAACGCGCGTGTTCACGCCCACGGGCGATAGCGCCGAAGTGCCGCTCGAACACTCGCGCGAATGGTCGGGCTTGGTGAAAATCACCAATCGCGCGTGGCGCAATATCG
>CAYNDW010000009.1:0-19687 GCA_964395375.1 uncultured Cytophagia bacterium | reverse complement strand
TGTCGTATCAAGCGCTCGGCAATTGGATCGAGGGCCGGCGGTATAGCTTCGGTTTTTTTTATAACCCGGACGGCGCTTCCGAGCAGCGCACGTATTCGCTCGTGCATGGTTTGGATTGGACGCACACGGTTTCGAAAAACACGTTTTACAATTTGAGCTTCCGCCAAAACTTGTTCGACTATCGCGATTTTCTTTATGAAGATTTGTTCGATCCGCGTTATGACGCCGCGGGCCCGGCGCAGGGCGACGCGAATTACAATCTCGGCCTCACCGTGCAAGGCGTGGACTTCACGCGCTTCAAGCAACGCACGAACAGCTACGTGTTCAAGGGCAATCTCACCAGCCAGGTCACGCGCGATCATTTGCTCAAGTTCGGCGCGGAAGTGCAAACTTCCGATTTGCGCTTCGGCGTGCCGGGTTTGATCTTCAGCCCCGGCGGCACGTTGGTGGAGCGCAGATTGAATCGCACGCCGCAATTTCCGTTTCAAGAGTTGGAAACGTACAAACCGATTGCGCTCTCGGCTTATGCGCAGGATCAAATCGAATGGCAGGATTTGATCGTCCGCGCCGGCGCGCGTTGGGAATACTTCGATGCGCGCGCCACGCTGCCGAGCGATTTGCAAAATCCCGCGAACGCAATTCAAGGCGCGCCGCTTTCTTCGCCGCAAGCCGCCACGGCCAAATCTTCGCTCTCGCCGCGTATTGGCGTGTCTTATCCCATCTCCACCACCGCGGCGCTCTTCTTTGCTTACGGCCATTTCTATCAATATCCCGGGCTCGGCCAGCTCTTCAGCAATTCCGACTACTCGATCTTGAGCGAGCTGCAAGCGGGCGCGAGCAACTACAGCGTGTTCGGCAATCCGGATATCAAACCCGAGCGCACGGTGCAATATGAGTTCGGCTACAAGCACGCGATCACGGATTTTCTCGGGCTCGACTTCAGCATTTTTTATAAAGACATTCGCGATTTGCTCGGCGTGGAATTTATTTCAACCTATGCCGCCGCGGAATATGCGCGCTTGACGAATGTGGATTTCGGCAACGTGCTCGGCTTCACCCTCGCGCTCGACCAACGGCGTTTGGGTTTGATCAGCACCATGCTCGATTACACGTGGCAACGCGCGCAAGGCAATTCCAGCGATCCGCGCGAAACCGCGACGCGCGCTTCCGCGGGGGAAGATCCGCGTCCGCGGCAAGTGCCGTTGAATTGGGATCAACGCCACACGCTCAACGCGACGATTACCATGGACCAGCCGAATAATTTTGCGCTCAGCACGATCATTCGCTATGGCGGCGGGCAACCGTACACGCCGCAAATCGGTTCCGGCTTCGGCGCGGATTTGGAAGCCAACTCCGGCCGCAAGCCGGCGTTCGTGTTGGTGGACGTGCGCGCGGAAAAATTTTTCAAGCTCGCGGGCATGGAGCTGAGCGCCTTCGGCCGCGTGTTTAATTTGCTGGATGGCCGCTATTCCAACGGCTTCATCTTCGCGAACACCGGCAGCCCGGACTATTCGCTCACGCCGATTGCGGATCGCACCACGCTGGCCGATCCGCACCGTTATTATCCGCCGAGGCGAGTGGAGGTGGGCGTCACGTTGGGCGCGAGGTGAGGTTGGTTATTATGCCACCTCTTAAATTGTCATTCAGCAGGAATCCTTTTACGCGCCGGCGAGAGTCTCGAGACGAGGCTGTGTCTCCAGTGCTCAAAAGGATTCTCTCTGAATGACAGGTTAGAGGAGATTGTTCGAGCGAGCCTCTTATGTTTGTCATTCAGAAGGAATCCTTTTACTCGCCGGCGATAATCTCGATATGAGGCCGTGTCTCCAGTGCTCAAAAGGATTCCTGCTGAATGACAGGTTAGAGGAGATTGTTCGAGCGAGCCTCTTGTGTTTGTCATTCAGCAGGAATCCTTTTACTCGCTGGAAAAAGGATAAAGAGCGAGGCGCTGTATCGTGTCTTGAAAAGGAGGGTGAAAAATGATTGAAGGCCATTATTTCGTCTACATCACCACAAACCCGGGAAGATCCACTTTCTACACCGGATTTACCAACGATCTAAAGCAGCGGGTGCATCGGCATTACAAGAACAAAGGCAAGAAGGATACTTTCGCCGGAAGATATTATTGCTACAAACTCGTTTACTTTGAAACCTATACCGACGTCAATCAAGCGATTCGCAGAGAAAAAGAAATTAAAAACATGAGCCGCGCGGAGAAGATAAGGCTGATCGAATCGAAGAATCCCAAGTGGGATTTTATCGTGCTATGATTGTGCTATGATGGCGTCCCTCGCTCCTGTCATTCAGCAGGAATCTTTTTACTCTCTGGAAAGAACTCCAAGATCGGGACGTTGTGCCGAGTGCTCAAAAGGATTCCTGCTGAATGACACGAACGAGGAGGTTGTTCAAGCGAGCCTCTTATGTTTGTCATTCAGCAGGAATCCTTTTACTCGCCGGCGAGAGTCGCGAGACGAGGCCGTGTCTCCAGCGCTCAAAAAAATTCCTTCTGAATAACCCGAACGAGGAGGTTGTTCGAGCGAGCCTCTTGTGTTTGTCATTCAGCAGGAATCCTTTTACTCGCCGGCGAGAGTCTCGATACGAGGCTGTGTATCCAGTGCTCAAAAGGATTCCTGCTGAATGACGCGTCCTTTGTATGTTCTTTGCAAGTTCTTTGGTTTAGTCAAGGAGACCTCAACTATGCTTTTCAAACGCTTCATCTTCATTATCGCCTTCGCATGCACCGCCGCGCATGCGCAACTTCAGCCCGTGGTGCCGCAAGAAAAACGCGGGCGCGTGGACGCGGAGCGCGCGGGCTTTCATGACGCCGCGAGCATTCGCACCGTGTTTTATAATTACGGCATGGTCGGCGATTATCCCGCGGATCCCATCGGCGTGGATCTCAGCGTGTTTCATTCCGCGGAAGTGCCCAAGGGCAGCGGCTTGAATTATAGCGACGGCATCACGCCGTTTGTGCTCGCGAAAGTGCCGGATCGCACCGGCAAAACTTTTCACATTATGGAAACCGGCTTTCGCGAACGGCAACAAGCCAGCCCTTATCGCAATCGCACCATGCGCTTCGAGCCGCGTCCGGATTTTTTTCAACCCGATCCTTCGATCAACCGAGGCCGCTCGCCCGCGATCAGCAATGATCCGCGCACGTGGCCGAATGCCTGGCCCGATAAAGCCAACGACCCGGATGATCCGGGATGGAGCAACAGTTGGAACGGCTACTTCGGCAAACGTCCGAATGCCGATCAAGAAAGTTACACGGTGATGGACGATGATTTCTACGATGCGTGGAATTATTATCCCGACAGCCGCGACACCACGCGCCGCGGCCTCGGCTTACGCGTGGAAGTGCGCGGCTTTCAATGGGCCAATCCGCAATCTTCCAACGTGGTCTTCTGGCATTACGACATCACCAACGAAGGCACCACGGATTACAACGAGAACATCATCTTCGGTTTGTACATGGATTCCGGCGTGGGCGGCTCTTCGATTTCATGCGACGGCATCGCGGAGTCGGATGACGACAATGCGTTTTACACCAAGCGCGGCAATCTCAATCTCGTGTACACGTGGGACAAAGGCAGTCACGGCGCGGCGCTCGGCACGAATTGTTTTACCACCGGCTATCTCGGCTATGGTTATTTGGAAACGCCGGGCAAGCCGTTCGACGGCGTTGACAATGACAACGACGGCATTGTTGATGAAAAGCGCGACGCCGGACCAGGGCAGCTCATCATCGGGCAAGACAATATCAAAGCATACTTTCTCGCGAACTACAATCAAGCGAACTTTGAACGCGAACACGGCACGGTCGAGAGCCGCTCGGCGTATCGCGCGGGACGTTGGTGGACCGGCGATGAAGATTTTGATTGGGTCGCAGAGCTGCACGACGCCGGCGCAGATGGCGTGTTCGGCACGAAAGACACCGGCGAAGGCGACGGCATTCCTACGAACGGTGAAAGCAATTTTGATCGCACGGATTTGCATGAGTCCGATCAAATCGGATTGACCGGTTTCAAATTCAATCGCATTCGCGCGGGCGCGGGCAATGCCAATCAAGACGTGGACGGCATTGTGTTTTTCGACGACGGCAAAAAATGGCCGGAGCGTTTGTACAATCAATTCACCGATCCCGATCCCGCGAAACGCTTTGATCCGCCGCTCGCTTTGAATTATAACATCGGCTTCGTGTTTGCTTCCGGCCCGTTTACTTTGAAAGCGGGCAAGACCGAGCGCTTCAGTCTCGCGCTCGCATACGGCGCGGATTTGGATGAATTGGAAAACACGGTGAAGATCGTGCAGCTCATCTATAACGCGAACTATCAATTCGCGGTGCCGCCGCCGATGCCCACGCTCACCTCCGAAGCGGGCGAGGGCTATGTGCGTTTGTCATGGGATGATCAAGCCGAGCGCGGCATCGATCCGGTCACGCTCGAAAATGATTTCGAAGGCTATCGCATCTATCGCGCGACCGATCCGGAATTTCGCGATCCCAAACTCATCAGCACCGGTCGCGGCACCGGCCCGATCGGCAACGGCAAACCGCTTGCGCAGTTTGATATGATCAACGATAAGAAGGGCTTCTCTTCACAAGTGGTGGAGGGCGTCGCGTATTATCTCGGCAACAACAGCGGCCTCGCGCATACGTTTGTCGATACGACTGTAACGAATGGTCAGCTTTATTATTACGCCGTGACCTCGTATGATTTCGGCTCGGACTCGCTCGGTTTTTATCCTTCGGAAAATTCCATTGCGGTTTCGCGCACGCCGCGCGGCGGAACGATTCTGCCGAAGAATGTTGTATCCGTGCGCCCGAATCCTAAGGTGAATGGCTTCACCAAAGCCACGGCTTCGAACACGAAACACGAGAGCGGTCGCGGTTCGGGCGCGGTTGCGGTGGAAGTCGTCAACTCCACGCTGGTGCCGGACAATCACACGTTCAATGTGAAATTTCGCGGCTTGTTCGCGGACAGCATTCGCGCGCAAGTTTTCGATCTCGTCGATGTGACTGCAAACGACACGCTGTTTAGTAATGGCTATGATTTGGAAGGCAAAGGCGGCGGCTTGGTGGGCGCGGGGGTATTGCCCATCGCGAACACGGCGAAGACGATTTCCGTTGGCGCTGCGAGCGGCTTCACTTCATCGAGCGCAACGAACGGCCGCTTGAAGGTAACGTATCGCAATCCGCTGCCGATCAATTTGAAACGCCCCGGCTTTCCGGATGACATGACGATCACGTTTAGCGACGCGCCGATTGACACCTCGCTGCGCGGCTTCGGCTTGCTGCGCTCGCGCCCGAGCAAGTTTCGCATTCATGCGCGCACGCCGAGCGGCGATATGCGCATGAAGTTTTATTTTTTGGATAAAGACAACAACAACGCGTTGAATTTGCCGTTCCCGGACGAGTTCATCGACATTGTCACCTATCGCCCGAACGACACGCGCGCCTATGAAACGTGGCGCGTCGAGCTTGATACCACGGGCCAAGCGCAACGCGGCCCGTTGAAAATTCCAACCGCCGGCGATATGTATGAATTGAAGCTCGTGTATCCGTTCGAACACGGCGAAGTTTTTTCATTTACCACTACGGGCGAGTTTGTCAATGCGCAAGCCGCGCAGACTTTGGCTTCGCAAGAGCCATACGTCGTGCCCAATCCCTATGTCGGGCTCGCGAGTTTTGAAGCCGAACGTTTCGCCATTTCCGGCCGCGGCGAGCGCCGAATGGAGTTTCGCAATCTTCCGCAGAACGCGACGGTGCGCATCTTCACCGTGCGCGGCGAACTCGTGCAAACGCTGCAGCACGACGGCTCCGACTTCGGCTTCGTCGCGTGGGATTTACGCTCCAAAGACAATCTCGAAATCGCGCCGGGATTGTATGTCTATCACGTCGATGCCGGCGGGCTAGGCAAGCACATCGGGAAGTTCGCCATCATCAAGTGAAGCAAGGAGCCAAAAAAAATAATGAGCCAAAGAGCCAAATTCAAAAAGCGGCATCAATGCACTAACGTGCGCAGGGAATGTTCTTATGAGTTCTGCTTTTTCAGTTCGGTCCTCGCCCTCCAAACCTGTCATTCAGAAGGAATCCTTTTACGCGCTGGGCACAGTGCTCATACTGAAAAAAATTCTCTCTGAATGACACGCGCTTTTTATTTTGACAAGGTTCAATATGAGGAGTTTGAATATGAAATTTGTAAAGTCGATACTCGCCGCCATTTTGTTGATCAGCAGCGCCCTCTTCGCGCAAAGCAAAACCGGCACGACCGTCGCGCAATTTTTGTTGATCGAGCCCAGCGCGCGGCTCGCCGCGATGGGCAACGCCGGCGTGGCCATGTATGATGAAATCGCCGCGGCTTATTTCAACCCCGGCGCCATCGGCCATCAAACCGGCTACGGCGTGCAATTCGCGCACAGCCAGTGGCTCGCGGATATTTCTTACAACTATGCCGCGGCCTCGTTGCAAGCCGGCGAGTTGGGCAATATCTATCTCAGCGTCACTTCGCTCAGCTCCGGCGAGATCGACGTGCGCACCGTCGAGCAGCCGCTCGGCACCGGCGAACGCTACACGGTTTCCAATCTCGCGCTCGGCCTCGGCTTCGGCAAACAAATTTCCGATCGCTTCTCGATGGGCGTGCAGTTGAGCTACATTCAAGAAACCATTTGGCACAGTTCGCTTTCCACGTTCGCGTTGAATGTCGGCACAGTGTATCGTCTTTCGGAAAACGGACTGCGCCTCGGCGCGAGCATTTCGAATTTTGGTTTGCCAGCGAAATATGATGGCCGTGATTTGCGCATTGTGTTCGATCGCGATCCCGACAAATACGGCGACAACAGCGCGCTCCCCGGCCAAGTGTTCACGGACGACTATCCTTTGCCCGTGCTCTTTCGCGTGGGCTTAACCTATCCCGTGCGCTTCAGCGCGAACAACGTCGTGCAGGTGGCGATGAATGCATTTCATCCCAGCGACAACACGGAGAGCATGAGTGTAGGCGCAGAGTGGGTGCTGCTCAAAACGCTCGCGCTGCGCGGCGGCTATCAAAATTTATTTTTGGAAGACAGCGAGGTGGGAGTGACGCTCGGTGCGGGTTTGCAATTCGAACTTGAGGATTACGGCTTCCAGTTTGATTATGCTTGGGCCGATCACGGCAGGTTGGAGAATGTGCAGAGGGTGACGCTGGGGTTTAGGTTTTGATACGCGATGAGCGACGGGGTTAGCGCTTGGGGCGAGCCCTCTATAAACTGTCATTCAGGAGGAATCTTTTTAAGCACTGGGCAGTTTCTCCAGCATGCAAAAAGATTCTTTCAGAATTACATGCGAAGAGGAGAAACGCAACCGACATTTCGCTCAGAGTATTATTTCAGTGTTCGCAGAGAACTTCATTCTTACCTCCTTCGATAACACCAATGTACGTCCACTCACTCTTCACATCGTTGAAATCGCATTCAACAATTCCCCCCTTGAGGGGGGCCAGGGGGGTGTCGCTCGGTATCGTGGCCATAGTAAAGCGCGGGCTGAAGAAGCTTAGAACTTGTTGTGATGATTTTGAATATCATCTTCGCCCTCAAGAACACCCCCCTAACCCCCCTCAAGGGGGGAATCGCGCGGCTGCTCGCTTTCGTTTGACACCTATGCTCCTTCATGGGGGAATTCGTGACGCCTCCTCGCCTCTTGAATTGTCAACGATATCGCATCGAAGAGGGAATGGCAAACGTACCATACTTCTTACATACGCTCTCACTGTTCTCAAGGCCCAATCTGCATTCGGCCAATCCGACTACGACCATCGCGTCGTCTTCGACAACAGCCTCACCGATCGCGCGCATTATTTCAGTCAAGGCTACGCCATCGCGCCGAGCACGCTCGAAATTGTCGAAGGAAAATTTCCAATCGAAGAACAAAACTATTTCAGCGCACCGAACGCGCTGCGTTTGCAATGGCGCTCGCACACCGGCGGCGATTGGCGCATGACGCTCGAAGTCGCGAATCGATACGGCCGCCGCTTTGAGTTTGAGGGCAACACGCTCTTTCTGCGCTGCTATTCCGAAACGGAGTTGTCGCTTGACGAATCGCCGCTCATTGGTTTGCAAGATGCGAACGGCGCGGGCATGCCGGATATTAAACTACTCGCGCTGATCAAAACCCTTCCCGCCAAGCAGTGGGTGCAAATCGAATTGCCCTTCGCCGCTTTCAAGCCCATCTTCAACTCGATCGACGAAAACAAATTCAACCCGGCGCAGCTCGCGCGAATCTTTTTTGTGCAAGGCCTCGACGACGGCAAGGCGCACACGCTTTATATCGACGACGTGCGCGTGGGCGATGATCTGCTCAATGACAACCAAGCGCCCGCCGTTCCAACCGGCCTCAGCGCAAAGGGCTATGACCGCCACATTGATTTGACCTGGCAACGCGACGCCACCGCGTTCGCGTACAAAATTTATCGCGCATCCGATGGGCAAAATTTCTCCGCCATTGGAACGCAGAAAGGGAATCTTTCGCGCTTCGTGGACTTCATCGGGGCGTCGGATAAAAAAACGTTTTACAAAATCAGCGCGCTCGACATGCACGACAACGAGTCCGCGCTCTCGAACGCCGCGAGCGCGAGCACGCGCGCGCTGGATGATGCAGCCTTGCTCACGATGGTGCAGGAAGCTTGCTTCCGTTATTATTGGGAAGCCGCGCATCCGCATGCGGGCATGGCCATTGAGATTTTGCCCGGAGATGAAAACCTTGTTGCCGTCGGCTCCTCGGGCTTTGGCATCCTGGCGTTGGTCGTCGCAGTGGAACGTGGCTTCATTACTCGCGTACAAGGCCTCGCACGCATGCTGCGGATCGTACGCTTCCTCAAAAGTGCGGATCGTTTCCACGGCGCGTGGCCGCATTTTTTAGATGGCCGCACCGGCAAGACCGTCGCGTATTTCGGCAAGTATGATGATGGCGGCGATCTCGTTGAAACTGCGTTTCTCGTGCAAGGCCTGCTCGCGGCGCGGCAGTATTTCTCACGCAACGCGAAAGATGAACGCGAGTTGCGCGACACGATCACTGAGCTGTGGAAGACTGTCGAGTGGGATTGGTATCGCAAAGCGCCGGCGAGCGATTTTCTCTATTGGCATTGGTCGCCCAATCACGCGTGGCACATCAGCCATCCGCTCGTGGGTTGGAATGAAACGATGATCGTGTATCTCCTCGCCATTGCTTCACCCACGCACGGCGTGCCCGCGAGTTTGTATCACACCGGCTGGGCCGGCCAATCCGAGCTTGTGGTGCGCTATCGTCAAGGGTGGGGCCGCACCACGCACGGCGATCATTACACCAACGGCAACACGTATTTCGGCATCAAGCTCGACGTCGGCGTGGGCACGGGCGGCGATCTTTTCTTCACGCACTTTTCGTTTATGGGCTTTGATCCGCGCGCGAAGAAAGATCGCTACACGAATTACTTCACGAACAATCGCAATCTTGCCCTCATCAATCGCGCGTATTGCATCGCGAATCCGAATAAGCGCCTCGGCTTCAGCGAGAACTGTTGGGGACTGTCCGCAGGCATCAACTCCGGCGGCGGCAAACCGAATCCGCGCGAAGAGAACGGCACGATCAGTTGCATGGCGAGTCTCGCCTCGTTTCCATATACGCCTGAAGAGTCCATGGCCGCGCTCAAACATTTTTATCACGAACACGGCAACAAGCTCTGGGGCATTTACGGCTTCCGCGACGGCTTCAATCTCACGCAGAATTGGTTCGAAGACGTGAACATGGCCTTAAACCAAGCGCCGATCGTGGTGATGGTCGAAAACTATCGCAGCGGCTTGATTTGGAAAATGTTCATGGCGAACGAGGAGATGAAGCCGATGCTCGAGGCGATTGGGTTTACAGAGGATCATTGAAAGTTGTATGGAATCGTTGTACATTTTTTGAATGACGGTTGTGTGGTCGATAACAGACGCGCTCCCTGCGAGCAAGAGCGACAACAGGCGCAGGGTATTCACAAACAAGGAAAGTATTGACTTCAAAGGAGAGTTTTGATGCACCGGCTTCTGGAACCGAAACTGATTGCGGTTTTTCGTGAAGGATATTCCAAAAAACAATTTTCTGCTGATCTGGTTGCCGGCGTTATCGTCGGCATCGTCGCGTTGCCGTTGGCGATTGCATTTGCCATTGGCTCCGGCGTGAAACCGGAACAAGGCCTATATACCGCGGTCATTGCCGGATTCATTATTGCGGCTTTGGGCGGCAGCCGCGCGCAAATTAGCGGTCCCACTGGCGCGTTTGTCGTGATCATTTATGGTATCGTGCAAAAACATGGCTACGAAGGTTTGGCGGTCGCGACCATGCTGGCCGGCATTTTCCTCATCATCATGGGGGCCATGCGCATGGGAGTGTTGCTCAAGTTCATTCCTTATCCCGTGACCGTCGGTTTTACGAGCGGCATCGCGCTCATTATTTTTTCCTCGCAAGCGCGGGACTTTCTGGGTTTGCAAATTGAAAAAGTGCCCGCGGACTTTGTCGAGAAGTGGGCAGCCTACTTTGAAAACATGCACACCTTCAGCCCGCATGCGCTCGGCATTGGCCTGTTGGCATTGGCGCTCATCGTCGTCTGGCCGCGCATTACGCATAGAATCCCCGGCTCATTTGTCGCCATTGTCGTCGTTACGGCGATCGTGCATTTTTTTTCCGTGCCCGTTGACACCATCGGCAGCCGCTTCGGGTGCGTGCCGAATAACCTGCCGATGCCGCATATTCCGCATATGAGTTGGAAGCTGATCACGGAAATGTTTTCACCTGCGATCACGATCGCTTTACTCGCTGCGATTGAATCGCTGCTTTCCGCGGTTGTTGCGGACGGCATGTTGGGCACGCGCCATCGGTCGAACATGGAGTTGATCGCACAGGGCGTGGGCAATATTTTGTCGCCGATGTTTGGCGGCATTCCTGCGACCGGCGCGATCGCACGCACCGCGACGAATATCAAGAATGGCGGACGCACGCCGGTGGCGGGCATGGTTCATGCGCTGGTCTTGCTGCTCATCATGTTATTCTTCGGCCAATATGCCGCGCTGATTCCCATGCCCGTGCTCGCTGCGATTTTGATTTACGTGGCCTACAACATGAGTGAATGGCACATGTTTGTCAAGCTCATGCGCAGCCCGCGCAGTGATATTATCGTTTTGTTCGCCACGTTTTTGCTCACGGTGCTGATCGACTTGACCGTCGCGATTCAAGTCGGGGTCGTGCTGGCCGCTTTTCTGTTCCTGAATCGCATGTCGAACGTGACGCAAGCCAATCTTATCACCAAAGAACTCCAGCGCGACGATGAGGAGTTGGAAAATGACCCGAACGCGATTACGCGCCGGGAGGTGCCGCCGGGCGTCGAGGTCTTCGAAATTCATGGCCCCATGTTTTTCGGCGCGATTGAGCAATTCAAAGACACCATGCGCCTAGTCGAAAAAACGCCTCGGGTGCTCCTCTTGAATATTCGTCACGTCCTTGCGGTCGACGCCACCGCATTGCAGGCCCTTGAAATTGAGGTCGCAAATGCCCGAAAGAATGGCACTGCTTTCATTCTCTCCGGCGTCCACGCGCAACCGCTTTATGCGATGCAGCAATCAGGCTTGCTGGAAAAGATCGGCAAAGAAAATCTCTGCGGCAATATTGATGACGCCTTGAACCGCGCGCGCACGATACTCGGGCTGCCGCAAGTGTCACGGCCAGGGCCTTTCGTGGCGACGGTCGCGCGGGAAAAGTATTTGGAGAAAATTTGAGCTTGGAAAATGTTCAGGGCGAATGAGGAGCTCGCGCCGATGTTGAAGCAGGTGGGGTTTGAGGAGGATTGAATAGGAGTGATGTACAAAGCGGTTGATATGATGAGCAAAATGTGTAATATTGTTCCTGTTAAAGGGAACAATGATCATGAAAACTATAACTCTCAACAAATCTCTAAGCCACACAGATGCCCATTTGCTCACCACATTGAGCGAACAGGGGCAAGACATATTCACAACGCAGATGGCTGCTGAAGTTCTAGGCAAGCCCTCGTTTGATGTTCGCAAGCAACTCCACAACCTTGTTCGGCGCAAGTGGCTACAACGTCTTGAAAAAGGCAAATACCTGATTGTGCCGCTTTCGGCGGGTGCGGAAGGCCGCTACACCGAAAACGAGTTGGTCATTGCCTCGCACTTGGTCTCGCCATATTACATCTCATATTGGACGGCGCTCAGCTTCTACGGCTACACCGAGCAACCTTCGCGTACGATTTATGTCGCCACCACAAAACAGAAACGGCCTTTGAAGATACACGGACTCACGTATCGTTTCGTGCGATTAGGCGCTGAAAAGTTTTTCGGCCATCATCCGGTTTGGGTCGGAGAAAAGCAAGTCGTGCTGGCCGAACGAGAGAAGTCCGTCGTTGATGCGCTGGATTATCCCGAACTCTCCGGCGGCATCATTCAAGCCTCCAAAGCGCTATGGCGAGGGCGCAATGAATTGGATTTGACTAAACTCACTGACTATGCGCTACAGATGAAGAATCGCGCCATTGTAAAGCGGTTGGGTTATTTGCTGCAAAGGCTCGAGCTCGGAAACGAGCGGCTCTTCACCGACTTGGAAAAAGATTTGAGCGCGGGATATGCCGTGCTCGATCCGCTTTCGCCGCGCAAAGGCCGGCACGAGGCGAAATGGCGAGTGCTCATCAACGTTTCTGAAGAAGAGCTGCTCGGCTGGAGGGAAACATGATCGGCCTGCGCGAGATTCGAAAACTGGCATTTGAGCAACAAGTGCCGGAGCAATCCATTGAGCGGGATTACGTTTTGACGTGGGTGTTGGCGGAATTGTCTCGCCACTCCTCTTTGGGAACGTGGGCCATCCTCAAAGGCGGCACGGCGCTCAAGAAGCTTTATTACAATGATTGGCGCTATTCTGAAGATTTGGATTTCACGTTAGCAACGCCGTGGCCCTCGGAAGCTATTGCTACCGCAGTTCGCGAGGTTTGCGCTGCCTGCACGAAATCCGCAGGACTTGAAATCAACATTGCGACGGAAGAGCCGCGCTATGATGGTGAGCGCTTGCGCAATGTAACTTTTTACCTTGCCTATGTCGGCCCCTTAAAAAGAACGCGGCGGCCTCGCGAGCTCAAGTTGGATTTCACGGCAGACGAGATGATCGTGTCAAAGCCGGACGCTCGCTCATTGCTCCGCGTGTATTCGGATGAAATCACGCCGCCGCTTCAAATCTTGTCGTACCCCATTGAAGAAATCCTCGGCGAGAAGATGCGAACCATTCTGCAACGAACCGAGCCGCGCGACCTATACGATGTGTGGAGATTGCTTCGGGATCATGCGGAAGAGATGAATTTGACGTCAGTGAAAAGCGTTTTCGAAGACAAGTGCCGGTTTAAAAACATTGCCGCTTCAGGTTGGGAGGAGTTTCTTGCCGAACAAAAAATTGAAAAGTACGGCGCAGCATGGGAACGGCGCCTCGGCGATCAAATTCAGGATTTGCCGCCATTGAAGACGGTCGTGAAAGAGACGAAGCGATTGCTGCGTGCTTACTTTGAGTGAAAAGAGCCTGGCTTGAAGACGTGAACATGGCCTTGAACCAAGCGCCGATCGTGGTGATGATCAAAAACTCTCGCAGCGGCTTGATTTGGAAAATGTTCATGGCAATGAGGAGCTCGCGCCGATGTTGAAGCAGGTGGGGTTTGAGGAGAATGTGGATTTGGATTGACAGCAAAAATCAACTCAATTGTATTCTGTGGCCCCTCATGCAACCGCCAACCCTCCGGTAATAGGCCGCGCTGAAAGGATGGCAAGCCCCAGTGCATAAGTCCTGCATGATGGGTCAGAGAATATGCACAGCTTTTTTTACACCGCAGGCCAATTCAGCGTGAAGATTGATTACGAGAAGAGGAAGGAACCCTTGAAAAGCTTCAAAACGAAGTACGGCTATTTTTCCAAAGACGGCAAAGAGTATGTGATTACCACGCCGCGCACGCCGCGGCCGTGGATCAATGTCATCAGCAACGGCGATTATGGCCTCACGGTTTCGCAAACCGGCAGCGGCTACAGTTGGCGCACGCATGCGCAGCTCAATCGCATCACGCGGTGGGAGCAAGACCTCATCAAAGATGAATGGGGCAAATATCTTTATCTCCGCGATGAGAAAGGCAACGTGTGGTCTGCCGGATGGAAGCCGGTGTGCCACGAGCCGGATCATTATGAATGCCGTCACGGCATCGGCTACAGCATCATCACGTCTTCGAACTTCGGCGTGGATTCGAACCTGCTCATGTTCGTGCCGAACGAGGAGCCGCTTGAAATTTGGAAGCTCACGCTGCGCAATCGCACACGCAAGCCGAAGAAGCTGAGCCTCTTTTCTTTCTTTGAATGGGGTCTGGGCAATTCGCCGGATTGGCATCGCGAGTTTCACAAGTCGTTCATCGAAACCAGCTACGACGCGAATCTGCACGCGCTCTTCGCCACGAAACGTTTGTGGGAAGTGCCGACCGATCGCGGCCATTGGAACACCGAGTGGGATTACGTCGCCTTTCACTCAGTGAATGTAAAGCCGAGCGCATTTGACGGCGATAAAGAAAGTTTCCTCGGCATGTATGGCAATCAACGCGCACCGCAGGCCGTGCACGAAGGCAAGTTGCACAAGCGCGTGGGCAATGGGCTTGATGCCATCGCGAGCTTGCAAGTCAATGTCACGCTCGAGCCCGGCGAAGAGAAGACGATTGTGTTCACGCTCGGCGCGACGCAAGCGCGCGAGGAAGCGGCGCGTTTAATTCAAAAGTATCGTGCGGTCGAAGAAGTCGATACGGCGCTCGCGCGCGTGCAGCAGCGTTGGAACGGACTGCTCGGCACCGTCGAAGTCGACACGCCGGATGACGCGATGAACCTCATGCTCAACACCTGGCTGAAGTATCAAGCCATCTCGGGGAGATTGTGGGGGCGCACGGCGTATTATCAAACCGGCGGCGCGTTCGGCTTTCGCGATCAATTGCAGGACAGCCAAGTTTTTCTGCCGATTGATGCAGAGCTAACGAAGAAGCAAATTCTTTTGCACGCACGGCATCAATTCCAAGACGGCACCGTGTATCATTGGTGGCATCCGATTTCCGAAATCGGTTTGCACTCGACGATCAGCGACAATCTCTTGTGGCTCCCGTTCGTGCTCACGAATTATTTGCACGAGACGAATGACTGCGCGCTGCTGGAAAGCCGCGAGCCGTTTGTTGATGAAAAAGAACCGGCTTCGCTTTATGATCATTGCTGCCGCGCGCTCGATAAAGCGCTCGAACGCTTCAGCCCGCGCGGCTTGCCCCTCATCGGCGCGTGCGATTGGAACGACGGCTTGAGCGCCGTGGGCCTCGAGATGAAAGGCGAGTCCGTGTGGCTCGGGCATTTTCTCCATCACATCTTAAACAATTTTGCCGTCGTTGCGGAGAAGCGCAACGATCATGCACACGCACAAAATTATCGCGACCGCGCGCGGCTTTTGAATGAGAAGCTCAACACGCTGGCGTGGGACGGCGAATGGTATTATCGCGCCACGAAAGACAATGGCGAGAAGATCGGCAGCAAAGAAAATGTCGAAGGCCAAATCTATCTCAACGCGCAAACGTGGGCCGTGATCTCCGGCGTTGCGGATCGCGAGCGCGCGGAGCAAGTGATGAACATGGTGGAGCAACATCTCGAACACAAAGCGGGCCCGCTGTTGCTTTATCCCGGCTATAAAACGCCGGATAAATACATCGGCTATCTGTCACGCTATGCCACTGGCATGCGCGAGAACGGCGGCGTGTACACGCACGCGGCCACGTGGGCCGTGATTGCCGAAGCGTTGCTCGGTCGCGGCGAAAATGCGTTTCGCATGTTTTCAAAGATCAATCCCGTGCATCGCGGCAAGAAGCCGAATGAGTATGTTGCGGAGCCCTACGTGACGCCCGGCAATATTGATGGCCCCGGCTCGCGCTTCTATGGCCGCGGCGGATGGACGTGGTATTCCGGCTCCGCGGCGTGGCTGTTCAAAGTCGGACTCGAATGGATTCTCGGCATTCGCGCGACGTTTGAGGGACTCGTGGTTGATCCGTGCATTCCTTCGGCATGGAAAGGCTTCACCGCACGACGCACGTTTCGCGACGCGACGTATGAGATCGAAGTGCAAAATCCCGAGCGCGTGAATTGCGGCGTGAAAGAAGTTTGGATCGACGGCGCGAGACACGAAGGAAAGTGCTTGCCGGTTTTTGCGGAAGGCGAGTCGCATCGCGTGGTGGTGATTCTTGGAAAGGAATGAGAAGATAGCAACGCCTCGGCCCTGTCATTCAGTCGGAATCTTTTTGAGCACTCGGCACATCGCTCCGATAAGCTTTGCCTCCGGCGCTGAAAAAGATTCCTGCTGAATAACATTCTCAAAAAGGAGTTCAACGACATGCACAAATTCTCCACCGGCACTCCGCAAACGCGCGCCGAAATCCTCGCGCTGCTGCAACAGCTTCATGGCGAATCGAATCAATTTCTCGGCACACTGAGCAACGCCGAATTTTTCACGCCGCAAGGCGAGAAGTGGTCGCCCGCGGAACAAGTGCGCCATCTCACGAAATCCGTGCGGCCCGTGGCGCTCGCGTTGCGTTTGCCGCGCCTCGCGCTCGCACTGCGGTTCGGCCGCAAATGCACCGCCTCGCGTTCGTTCGCAGAGATCGTGGCGCTTTATCAAAACAAATTAAAAACCGGCGTGACCGCGGGAAGATTCGCGCCTTCATCGCAACCCGCGCCCGATGATCCGGTTTCCCGTCGCGCCGAGATCGTGCAACGTTGGCAAGCAACGCATCGCCAACTTGAGCAGACGATTGCAACGTGGCAAGAGCAGGCATTGGATTGTTATCGCTTGCCGCATCCGGTTTTGGGCAAGCTGACGCTGCGCGAGATGCTGTTCTTCACGCTGTATCACAACGTGCATCACGTAAGGCAGGTTTATGAACGGAGCAAATCTTCATGAAAAAAATTATTACCGCCCTTTTAGTAAATTTCACACTCGTCTTAGCCCAAACGCAATCTCCTCTCGAAAAGCAAATCACTTTCCGCGTGCTTCCGCAAACCATGCCGGACACGGCGAAGATTTATATCGCCGGCAATCATTCTCAGCTTGGCATGTGGCAGCCGGATACCATTGCGCTCACGAGACAGAGTGACGGCAGTTGGACGGGCACATTCTCTCTCAAAACCGGCGAAGCGCTCGAATACAAATTCACACGCGGGAGCTGGGACAATGAAGCGGTAAACGCCGAAGGCGAGGTGCCGCGCAATTCCGTATTGCATGTGCGCAATGACACGACCATTGTTGTCGCCCTCGCGAGTTGGAAAGACTTGCGGCATAAAGTCGAAGGGCAAATCACCGGCGCGGTGCAATATCATCGCAACATGTCGGGCGAAGGCATTCGCCCGCGTGATGTGATCGTGTGGCTCCCGCCGAGTTACAACACGACGACAAGACGTTATCCCGTGCTCTACATGCACGACGGCCAAAACATTTTCGATCCGCGCACCTCGTTCATGGGCGTGGATTGGCAGGTTGATGAAGTTGCCGATAGCCTCATCCGTGCGGGCAAGATGCAAGAGGTCATCGTCGTCGGCGTGAACAACAGCTCGGATCGCACGCAAGACTATTCCGATACGGAGAAAGGGCGCGCGTACATGAACTTTCTCGCGACCAAGCTGAAGCCGTTCATCGACGCGAACTATCGCACCCAACCGGAGCGCGAGCACACCGCCACGATGGGCTCTTCAATGGGCGGATTGATTTCGTTTCTGCTTGTGTGGCATCATCCCGAAACCTTTTCGCAAGCAGGATGTTTATCACCGGCCTTTATTACGCCTTTTGACGGCGCCGTGCAGATGATTGAAAACTACAAGGGCGCGGACAAAAAAATTCGCCTCTACATGGACAACGGCGGCGTGGCGCTCGATAGCGTGCTGCAATCCGGTTGCGACGCGATGCTCAATGCGCTCGCGCAAAAGGGCTTCATGCGCGGCAAAAATCTCGAGTGGTTTCATGATCAAAAGGCGGAGCACAACGAACGCGCATGGGCGCGGCGCGTGTGGCGGCCGTTGTTGTTTATGTTCGGAAAGAGATGAGCCGCAACTTGCTATTTAAAGCAGGGTTTGAGCATAAAAGATAAGAGCTGTCATTCCGTAGGAATCTTCCCGCGCGCTCGGAACAGAGTTCGTTTTAAGATTTTAACCAAGAGCGAGGGAAGTTTCTTCCAGAATGACAAGCAAAGAGGCGCGCGACAAATTGTTTTGATCCCCGATTCGCTCGCGTCAAGAGTTTTTCACCAAAGGTGGTCAACATGAAAAGATATTGTCTATTGCTTTGCTTCTTTATTCTTGCGCCGCTTGTTATCAGCGCCCAAACGAGTTTCGACCCGCTGCACGTCGTCGTGCTCGGCTCTTCCACTGCGGAAGGCACGGGCCCGAGCCATCGCAACAACGCGTGGGTCAATCGCTATCGCGCGTATTTGCAGAGCCTCAATCCTAAGCACGCGGTGACGAACCTCGCGCGCGGCGGATATACCACATATCACATCATGCCCGATGGTTACGTTCCGCCCGCAGGCAGAGCCGTGCCGGATCGCGAGCGCAACCTCACCAAAGCGCTCTCGCTCAAGCCGAGCGCGATCATCATCAATCTGCCCAGCAATGACGCCACGAATAATTTTACGGTGCGTGAGCAATTGGCAAACTATGGCGCCGTGCTCGCGAAGGCACGAGCCGCAACGGTTCCCGTTTGGATTGCGACTACGCAGCCGCGCAACCTCTCCGAAGCGCAGCGGCAAAATCTCATGGCCCTGCGCGATTCGACGTTCGCGCGTTGGGGCGGGAAGGCGATTGATTTTTGGAGCGGCATTGCCGAGGCGAACGGCCGCATCAAAACGATATATGACAGCGGCGACGGCATTCACTTGAACGAGGCCGCGCACGGCGTTTTGTTTGAAAGAGTCGTTGCCGCGGAGATTCACAAAGTCGCCGCGCTCACCGACAGCATGCTTCTCGATCTCGTGCAGCGCGCCTCGTTTGATTTTTTCTGGCAAGAAGCCAATGCGAGCAATGGTCTCATCAAAGATCGCAGCGCGAGCGGCGCGCCGTGCAGTATTGCTTCGGTCGGCTTCGGCTTGTCCGCGATCACGATTGCGATTGATCGCGGCTGGATCACGCGCGCAGCCGGGCGCGAGCGCGTGTTGAATACGCTCAAAACTTTTTGGACGAAGCCGCAAGGCCGCGAAACTTCGGGCCGCATCGGGTACAAAGGTTTCTTCTATCACTTTCTCGATATGAGCACCGCGCTGCGCACGTGGAATTCGGAATTGTCTTCGATCGATACCGCGCTGTTGCTGGCCGGCGTGCTCGATATGAAGCAATACTTCACCACCAATGAAACGGCGGAGAACGACATTCGCACGCTGGCCGATTCGATCTATTATCGCGTCGATTGGAATTGGATGCGCAACTTTCAGCCGAACATTACGCTCGGCTGGCATCCCGAAACGGGCTTCAGTCTACAGGCGCCGGGCTTCAGTACACGGACGAACTCGTCGATGGCATCGGTGTCGGACTGGATGTGTTCCAGCACCTCGCTGGTGATGACGCGGTCGAAGCTGTTGTCGGCGAACGACAACCGTGTCGCGTCGCCCTG
>CAYNDW010000008.1:0-25650 GCA_964395375.1 uncultured Cytophagia bacterium | reverse complement strand
CGAGTTTCACAATGCGAAATTCAGATTGCAGCGTTTGGCGATGCGTGCGTAAGAACTCAAGGACTTCATCGGTTTTCAGCATAGCGTTCCTTTTGATAACAATACCGCGCGACACCCCCCGAACCCCCCTCAAGGGGGGAATTTTGAAACACTGATGACTGATCACTGATGACTGATCACTGATTACTGATCACTGGCGTTATCACTTCCCCGCATGCTCCAACGCCGCGCGCACGAAATCTCGAAACAGCGGGTGCGCGCGCAGGGCGCGGGACTTCAACTCGGGATGGAACTGCACGCCCACGAACCACGGGTGATCTTTCAGCTCCATGATCTCCACGAGCTTCGTGTCCGGGTTTGTGCCGCTGATGATCAAACCGTTCTTTTCAAGTTGGCTGAGATAGCGATTATTCACTTCCCAACGATGGCGATGCCGCTCGGAAATTTCTGAACTAGTATACGCCGCGTGCGTGCGCGTGCCGGGCTTGAGGTCGCAACGATACGCGCCGAGGCGCATGGTGCCGCCAATCTGCGTGAGATTGACTTGCGTTTCCATTTTGTCGATCACTGCGTGCTGCGGCTGCTCTTCGAACTCCGAGCTGTTCGCGCCCACAAGCCCGCACACGTTACGGCTGAACTCGATCACGGCGCATTGCAATCCCAAACAAATGCCGAAGAACGGCAGCTTGCGCTCGCGCGCGAATTGAATGGCTTTGATCTTCCCTTCGATGCCGCGACTGCCGAAGCCGGGGCACACGAGCAAGCCGTGCATGTGGTGCATCTCTTCCGGCAAACCGTTTTGCTCGATAGCTTCGGAATCAATCCAGTGCAAATTCACGTGCGCATCGTTTTCCACGCCCGCATGAATGAAGGCTTCGATGATGCTCTTATATGAATCTTTGAGGCCGACATACTTACCGCAAATGCCGATGTCAACCGTCTTGCTCGGTTGCTTGATACGCTGCGCGAGCTGGCGCCAATTTTCCAAACTCGTTTGCTTGGCTTGCTCGTCGTTCGCGCTCAACACGCTGAGGCCGAGACGCTGCGCCAAAATTTCGCCGAGGCCGCCTTCTTCAAAGAGCACGGGAATTTCATAGATGGTCGAAACATCGCGCGCTTCGATGACGCATTCCGGCGCGACGTTGCAGAAGAGGCCGATCTTGTCGCGCAACTCTTGCGAGAGACTTTGCTCCGTGCGGCAAAGGAGAATGTCGGGCTGAATGCCGATCTCGCGCAAACGCATCACGGAATGTTGCGTGGGCTTGGTTTTCAATTCGCCCGAGGCGTGAATGTACGGCACGAGCGTGAGATGAATGTCCGCGCAGTTGGCAAAGCCCACTTCGAAACGAAATTGCCGAATGGCTTCGAGAAAAGGAAGGCTCTCGATATCGCCGACCGTGCCGCCGACTTCGGTGAGCACGACGTCGTAATGACCGTTCTCGTTGGCTTGCGTGATGCGGCTTTTGATTTCATCGGTGATGTGCGGAATCACTTGCACGGTCTTGCCGAGATAATCGCCGCGGCGCTCTTTGGTGATGACCGTGTAATAGATTTGGCCGGTGGTGGCATTGTTACGCTTGGCCATGTTCACGTCGAGGAAGCGCTCGTAGTGGCCGAGATCGAGATCGGTCTCTGCGCCGTCATCGGTGACGAACACTTCGCCGTGTTGATACGGACTCATCGTGCCGGGATCGACGTTGATGTAGGGATCGAACTTGAGCATGGTGACTTTGAGTCCGCGGCTTTTGAGCAACACGCCGATGGCAGCCGAGGCCACGCCTTTGCCGAGCGACGAAACCACACCGCCGGTGATAAAGAGGTATTTCGTCTTCGATTGTTTCGTGAAGCGCTCCACGTTGCAAGCCTCGCGAGGGGTGAGTTACATATTCAAACGACGGAAAATTCTATTGGCAGAATAATTTGTCGGCAGAATGATTTGAAATCATTGAACTCAACGCTGACAAGCCGCTACCAAACAGGCAGAATAATTTTTCGGCAGAATGATTACACAATTATTCTGCCGAAGAATCATTCTGCCTTTTAAAACCTTCGTTTTTTCTGCAAAGATCGAACTTGTAAAAGACAATTGTAAGCGGATTCAACGAATCTAGCGGATACGGCTTTTGCTTTATCCGCTTGATTCGGCAAATCCGCTTACAGAAGTGCTTTGCTTTTTATTCATCACGTCATCAAATCCCGATTGAGCGCCTCCAAATCCTCCGGCGTATCCACGCAGCGGCTGTCATATTCCGTGCGCGCGACATGGATTTTAATGCCATGTTCGAGGAAGCGCAATTGCTCGAGTTGTTCGATGCGTTCTAAATTGCCGGGCGGCCAATCGACAAACTCCAGCAGCGTTTCGCGGCGATAAACATACACGCCGAGGTGCTTCAAATATGGATAGAACTTGAGCCAGTCTTCGCGGGTTTTGCAATCGCGGCAAAAGGGAATGGGCGAGCGGGAGAAGTAGAGCGCGGTTTGATCGGCAGCGACAACGACTTTCACGACATTCGGATTCTCCAACTCACTCACACTCGTGATCGGCCGCGCGAGCGTGCTCACTTCGGCGTTGGGATCGGTGCGCAGAATGCTCACCGCGAGATCGATGGCCTCGGGCGCAATCAGTGGCTCATCGCCTTGAATGTTGACCACGATGTCGATGTTCGGAAGATAGCTGCCCACCACTTCCGCAATGCGATCACTGCCGCTGGGATGATCATCCGCGGTTATAAAAACTTGGCCGCCGAAGCCTTCGACCACATTCGCAATGCGCTCGTCATCTGTGGCCACGCACAAATCCGTGAGCATGCGCGCTCGCTTGGCGCGTTCATACACGCATTGAATCATAGGCTTGCCTGCCACGAGTGCGAGCGGCTTGCCGGGAAAACGCGTGGAAGCATAACGCGCGGGTATGACGCCGAGAATCTTCATCATCCAATCACTTTCGGCACGCTGAAATAGCCATGATTTGACGCGGGCGCATTGCGCAGCACTTCCTCGACCGGCAACGCGGGTTCGACTTTGTCCTCGCGAAAGACGTTGCTCAAGTCAAGCACGTGCGAAGTGGGGGCGATGCCTTCGACATTCAGTTCTTTCAATTGCTCGACATAGCCGACGATGGCGTCGAGCTCTTGCGCGATCTTCACCAACTCGTCTGTGCTGAACGAGAGTTTAGCTAATTTCGCGAGATGTTGAACTTCTGCAACGCTGATGGCCATAAGGTTTGATGAGATAAGTTCAATGCTTTGCCTTGCCAATGCAAACGACTCGTTAATTTAGAATATGCGCTCTCATTGTCAAGCCTTATTACGGCTGCGCGGCATGGGATTTGTCGATTGCGCGCTAACTTGTTGCAGATTTTGAGGAGAGGGGATGTGAAGAAAATTTTGCTTGCCGAACTCGGCTTGATGAGGGATTAGTGAGTGGATGAAGGAATTGAACAGAGGGAGTTTTTTCGGCGAGACTCGTTGCTTTCGGCGTTATTCGGCGGGAAAAGCTTTTCCGCCGAGAGGCACCGAAGTTACAGAGTGTCGCCGAGAAAGATTTGAGAGTATGCTTCGAATACGGACCTTGAACCATTCAATATTGGATTGCAGGTTGACGCGCTTTGGGCCTATCGCTGCGAGTCGGCGCGTCGAATTTCTGCGCTTCTTTTTGTTCATCATTCAGCAGTCCGGCTTCTTCCATGATGTTTTCGACGTCATCCAACAAGCCTTCAAGCTCTGCCGGCTCATCGCCAAACAATCGCTCTACTTCCTGCGGCTTGAGATTGTTGAGAACATACAGCAACAACTGCCGGTAGGTTGCCAACTCTGATTCAGAGATTTCCACTTTGAAAAGCTGGACGCTGACGATTTCGCGTTTGCTGAGAAGATTCATGACCGGTTCTCATGTGTATAGTTAAGCCACTTGTCGCCATTTGCCTTTTTCAATTCTTGCCAAGCGCTCTCGTCTGCTCATTCGAAAGCTAGGGAGGTGAGATTCTCCCTCGAAAACGTGCACGCGGCGCCATTTGCCGACATAAATCATCCTGCCGTCGTCCTGTTCATAAACTTCTTCCGGATTGTCACGATCCTGAAAGGCAAGATCGGTCGGTCGAGTTTTTTCTCGATGCCGTTGCCAACCATGGCTTGTGCGCCGTTGACTTCCTCCAGCACCCATTTTGCTCCCTTTCTCGTTTCGAGTGAACGATAACCAGAACCAAAGCAAACTGCAAGTGCAATTTTGATTGCTTCCGCAAGGCAGTATGACTCGGAATGTTATTCCGCGCTACTCAAGCTTCGGGCCGATGACGACGCGGAAGCCGAGGCCGTCATAACAAACAATGAAGCCCGCTTTGAAATTCAAAAACGAATCTCAAGAAAAAGCTCTTGCAGCGATAAGATACACGGCATATATTTCGAGCGTAGTTTGAGAGCGGGGTTGGATTCGAACGTTCATAAGGGAGTGAAAAATGATATCTGAAGCCCCAACCCTTGAGAGCCTGTCGTCTTTGGTGCAAGACTTGGGCAGTCAATTGCAAAATGTTCTGCGCACGCACACTGTTGCGTTGAACGATCTTGGCACGCCGGCTTGGAAAATGTCTCGGCCCATCTTGGCCACTGTGGAGCAGCGAGCCTCCGATGATTTTGCTGCCTGCTTTTACAATGCGGACGTTTACGGCTATGGCGACAGCATTCCCAGCAGCTTGGAAGATTTGAAAGAGCATCTCGTGAGTCAGTACGAGTTTTTATCGGAAGAAGCGCAGCGGGTGGAATTGGGGCCGGCGATGGTGGAACAACTTCTTGTTCTTCAAAGGGTAATTGAGAAATGACGAATGCTATTTTGATGATGGCCGCTCTCTCTGTGGCGATTTTTATTTTTGTTGTGATACCGGAGAAATTGCGGTGAAAAAGAGAACGGGAAGGGCAATGACTGGCGCCGCCGGCTAGCATCGCTGGATTCATCGACCACGATCAACATTCTTCCTCCTCTTTGCAAATCATTCCCCTGCTCTAAACTGTTTTTGCTCGCGCGATTTTATTCGAGCTTCGGGCCGATGACGACGCGGAAGCCGAGGCCGTCATAATTGGTATCGGGTGGATGATCTCGACGAGAAGCGCATCGGGCTGAGTATCGACTCAAAAACCACGAGCCTCCTCGTAAGGTTCGGTCACCTAATGCCTCTACGCTTTCTCGACCGTCTTCCGAGTTGTATGGATACGGTTTGAATAAACTGCGACACCATTCCTTGGCATTACCAGCTAAATCTAAAACTCCGTACGAGCTTGGTGCTTCACAAAACATTCCGACGCTACAAGTAGTTGAGAGATTTAATTCTTGAGTATTGGCAAGAACATGTTGCCAATGATTTCCCCACGGCCACGCTCTTCCATCTTGTCCACGCGCTGCTTTTTCCCATTCTGCTTCAGTGGGAAGACGCACTTCATAGCCCTCGGGAAAAAGATCAGCCATTTTTAATCGGTCATTTAGCCAGGCACAGTAGGCCATGGTTTCATACCACGTAACTCCAACCACCGGGCGATTGGGAATACCAAAGTTTGCATCATGCCAATACCCTGGTTCAACGCGCCCATGCCGACGCTGCCAATCATGCAAGTTCATTTTCTCTTCTTCTTCCACACTGCGCTTTAACCATTCTAGGCCAGCGTTGCACCACCATTTTTCTTCCTGATATCCTCCACTTTCCAAGAAGCTGCGAAAATCCTGATTGGTGATTGGAAATTTACAGATAAAAAATCTAGGCAGAAAGACGGAGTGTTGTGGAAGCGCTGCTCTTCGCCATTTTTCAAAACTTTCGCTAGGGTACTCCCACGATTGGGATGTATAGAATTCTTTCGATTCTTGTATTACCAACTCAAACTCTTTTTCCGAATATCCCATCAAAAACTCCCCCTCCGGCACTTCACACCATTCCATCTTTTCCAAGCGCGGGTCGCCAAGCTCGCCGAGCACGTCTCCGCATTTGGCGCGCACGAGGATGGTGGGCATGGAGTCGGTCATGGTGAAGAGCAAACGCTCGATGACTTCCTTCCAACATTCTTCGCCGACACTGGGCCGGCCAATGTCTTTGAGCGCGGAACCGGCAAGCTCAACGTTTTCGCCGCGATGATCTTCTGCGGGTTGATCGTGCAACAAGCCGCGCATGAGCAACGCGGTTTTTTCTTCTTCATTGGCAATGAGACCGAGATAGCCGAGCGCGAGCAAAATCACTTCGCGCCAGACCGGATCATAAGCATGTTGGCGAATCAACTCCAAACTTTTCTGCTCATTCACCTGCCCTTGAAAAATGATGTGGCGCGCAGCGAGATATTCTTCGAAAGTGAGGTGCACAAAGCCATACGCATCCGGACCGCGCTCCGCGAGCAAGCCGGAAAACTGGCGCACGTCATTCAAAAAACGCTCGGCCTCGCGTTCGGCATCTTCAAAAGAGAGCTTGCGGCGCTCGATGAAATGATTCGCAATAATGCGCTCCAACTCCGCGCGGCGCGCTGTTCCCGAAGGACGATTCGCGTGCATCCAATACGCCAGCGGCGCGAGAATTTTCACGGTCTCTCTGTCATCCATGCTGCCCACGCTCACGCCCGACAAGCTGCGCGCACGATTCCAAGTTTTGATCAACGTGGTGAGATAAAGTTCGTACAGCTCTGCGCGACGATTGGGCAGCTCCGTGCCTTGACGATGAATGAGCGCGAGAATGGTGAGCAGCAGCGGATTCGCCGCGAGTTTTTCCACACCGGGATTGCCGAAGATTGAGCGTAGCAAACGCTTCTTCTCCTGCTCGGCATCGCGCTGCGCTTTGGGCGTGTCCCCGCTGTGCGCAATTTCATATGTGCTGCACCAGTTCTTCGTAAACTGTTCGATTTGAGTTTTGTTGAAATCCAGCACCGAGAGATGCGTTATGCCTGTGGCTTCCAATGGCGCTTCGCGATAGCCCACGATGCGGCTGGTGATCACGAACTTATTTTCGGCGTGGCAATGATTGAGATAAAAATTTTTCACGTGATGCACAACCTGGCTGCGCTCTTCGGGATTGGTGACTTCATCCAAGCCATCGAGCAGCACCAACGCCGTGCCGTTTTGCAAAGCTTCATAAAAGAGCGGCGCAGGATTTTCAGGAAACTCTTGCAGGCCTTTGTAGAACTCGGGAAGGAATTCGCGCAGGCTCATTTGCGGCCGCGCTTTCAAAGCATTCGCATAGGCAGCAAGCGGCAAGAGAATGGGCACACGTTTCGCTTGTTGAAAGTTGTTGGCCGCGTTCAGCGCGAGATGTTTGAGCAATGTGCTCTTGCCCGAGCCGGGATCGCCGAGCAGAACCAACGCCGCATGCTCGCGCAAAGCTTCCTCGACTTGAACGGGCCGCGCGCGCTCCACCAACAACTCGAGGTCGTCATCGAAAGCCATTTCATTTGCGATGAGCTTCCGGCCCGCCAAGCGCAACTCTGCGTTGAGGGTTTCCGCACTCGGCATTTCCGGCTGCGCCCAAAGATTCACAAAAACTTTTTCGAGCGACATGCGCAGCGGCAGTTTCTCGAATTGCACGATGCCTTTAAATTCGAGAAACTGATACGTATCGCTTATGTGTTTGAGATAGCGCTGACGAATGGATTTGCTCGAACTCGCGCTGAAAGCATCGTTGTTCTTTGCGCGTTCATGATAAAAGAAGAAAACCGCGAAGAGGATCGCGACGAGGCCGAGTGCAGTCCACGCCATCCACGGCGAAGGCTGATATTCATTGGGCACAAGGGAAGTGGCGATGTTGGTGAGAATGCCGAGGACGACGATAGAGATTGCCGCGCCGGCGAGAATGAAGGTTTGTCGATTGTGATCTTGCATACTTTTCTCCTCACGAAGTTATCTGGCCCAATATGGCAATGACCAAGAGAAGTGTCAAGTGCGGTCTCGGCTTTCTCCTTGCTTTGCCAAACCGTGCTTGATATATTGCCGCGCTCTCAATCTCATTCAATAAGGACAGCCATTCATGCAACCCGAACAACCTCTCCGCTACTTGCCTGCGATTGAAAAGCTTCTCCAGCATGAACGCTTGAAAAATTTGTCCGATGCGCTCTCGGGCGAAATTATCACCCACTGCACGCGCCGCGCCGTGGCTGCATTGCGCGCGAACTGGACGGAGCATCCGCCTGAAATTATCAATGAAGACCTCGCATTGCATCAAGCCGTTGCACACGCGCTCGAAGAAGCGGCGAAGCTGCTCACGCCGAGTTTGAAAAAAGTGATCAATGCCACGGGCGTGATACTGCACACCGGCTTGGGGCGCGCCGTGCTTTCAGCAGCGGCGAAACGAGCGATGCAAGAAGTGCTGGAGGGTTACTGCAATCTTGAATTTGATCTCGCCACCGGCAAGCGCGGTGACCGGCATCAACACGTTGAAAGATTGCTGCGCGATTTGACCGGAGCGGAGGCGGCGTGCGTCGTGAACAACAACGCTGCGGCCGTGCTGCTCGTGCTCAACACCATCGCGAATAAAAAAGAGATCGTCACCTCACGCGGCCAGCTTGTCGAAATCGGCGGCTCGTTTCGCATGCCCGAGGTGGTGAAGAAAAGCGGCGCGCGGCTCGTTGAAATTGGAACCACGAACAAAACCAAACTCGTCGACTATGCGAATGCGATCACGCCGCGCACAGCCGGCTTTCTCGTGGTGCATACGAGCAACTATCGCATTCTCGGGTTCACGCACGAAGTCGAATTGCAAAAGTTGGCAAAGCTCGCGCGCGAACGCAATGTGGTGCTTGCGCATGATCTCGGCGGCGGTGTGCTCGTCGATCTGCGCAAGTGGGGTTTGCCCTATGAGCCAGTGGTCGCGGAGAGTGTCGCCGCCGGTGCGGACCTCGTGACCTTCAGCGGCGACAAAGTGCTCGGCGGGCCGCAATGCGGATTGATCGTAGGCCGGCGCGAACTCCTCAACAAAGTGAAAAAGAATCCCTTGATGCGCGCGCTGCGCTGTGACAAGTTCACGCTGGCGCTATTGGAAAACACGCTGCGGTTATTTTTGAATCCTGCGCGCTTAGCGGAGCAGCATGAAGTTTTTCGCATGCTGACCGAGCCGGTGCGCGTCGTGCAGCAGCGCGCGGAAAAATTGCAGGCCTTGTTGCATTCTACCTGCGGTGATCGGCTCGAATCGCAAGTCATACCTTCAGAAAGCGAAGCCGGCAGCGGCGCGCTACCTTTGGAAAAAATTCCAAGTTATGCCGTGACCATAAAAAGCGCGTTCCTGTCGGCCAATGCGCTAGCGCAAACGTTGCGTCACGTGCGTGTGCCCGTGCTTGGCTACTTGCGCGAAAATCGGCTCTGGCTGGATGCCCGCACGATTCTTGATAAAGAAATAGCTCTTGTTTGCGACGGCATTGAAAGCGTGTTGCCTTGAAGCAGCTCCGGCCTTGCTTAAAATAAAATTCTGAAAATTTTTGATCAAAGTTTTTGCCTTTGTGTGACCCCGAAGTCGTTGCTATCCGCCCCTGCGTTGTGCCTCCCCGTTTGTGCCAAACTTCTGCCGCTAGCGCTCGCTATTGTTAATTCTTTCCGTTCCTCCCGCAAACTTCGCCGTTAGCAAGTAATAATTCCCAAGTTGTTTTGGCTGTTCGTCATTTAAGTCGGGCGAACGTGCGGCAGGCCTCGCAACAAATCATTTTACAATATTCTCATGAACATTGCTTTAGTGATGGGATGTGCGCGCTCGGGCACGAGCATCTTGGGCGAACTGATCGCCTCGCATCCGGAAGTGCGTTATAAGCACGAAGCGCACGCGGTTTGGGATAAGGCCGGGCTTGGTGAAAATGAGTCGCACCGCTTGACGCGGACGCATGCCACGCCCGAAGTCAAAAAAATCATTCGCAAAAAATTTGCGGAGGAGCAAGGCGCGGCCACACTCTTTACGGAGAAATGTCCGCGCAGTGTGTTGCGCGTGCCGTTCATTCGGGAAGTCTTTCCGGAAGCCAAGCTCATTCATATCGTGCGCGACGGCCGCGATGTTGCGTGCTCCATGCTCCCTGGCATCGGCGGCAAGGAGTGGCGTCATTTAAAGCCGCCGAGTTGGCAACAACTCATGCAAGACGAGCACGGTGTGGTGCGTTGTGCCCAGGCGTGGAAAGCGATTATGGAAATAGCGCTGCATGATCTCGCGCAAACGCCGCACTTCTTGTTACGCTATGAAGATTTGGTCGCGCAGCCTGAACCCAAAGCGCGCGATCTGTTTGAATTTTTAGAATTGTCTTTCACGCCGGAAGTCGCCGCGTTTTGCGCGAACATTCAAAACGAGACTGCAAACTCTTATCACGCGCAAAAGCAAGTGAAGTGGTTTCGGGAAGATCATGGCGTGCGCATCGGCCGCTGGCGCGAGAACCTGTCGCCGGAAGAGGCGGCGCGAGTGCAAGAGTTGTTGCGCCCGCTGTTGGCGCAGTTTGGATATGTTGATTAGAGTTTAGTTCCGCCTCGCGTTGTCATTCTGCATGAGTCCTTTTGAACGCTGGAGCTGTGCTCAGTGCTTAAAAGGATTCCTTCTGAATGACAGAGATGAGGGGCGCGCAATTTTTCGAAAGCCTGTCACGAAATGAAACCGACCGTCCTTTTTATTCTCTCATCAAACTATAGCGGCTCCACCTGGCTCGCGCTCTTGCTCGGCAGCCATTCACGCGCGTTTTATGTGGGCGAATTAAACAAGATGTTTCATGATGAACCCATGCCGTGTCGTCTCTGCGAAGAGAAGCAGTACGCGTGCCCGGTCTTTCACGATGTCGCGCAGGTCAAATCGAAGCACATTCACGCGACGGTGCTGGAGCGTACCGCCCGAGCGATACTTGTGGACAATTCCAAAACCATTTCGTGGAGCAAAAAATTTCTAGCGGGCGAACGCTTTGAGCGCCGTTATGTGCATCTGCTGCGTGATCCGCGCGCCATTGCCTACTCTCTGCAAATGCGCAAGCGCAAGCCCGACTATCTCGATTGGATAGAGAAGAACTACGAGATTCGAAATTTTCTGCGGGAGAATGATTTGGAACATCGTGTGGTCACTTATAATGAAGTGGCGGAGCAGGCCGACGCGACATTGCTCGAGGTGTGTAAATGGCTCGGCCTCGTTTATGAGCCTGCTCAAAAAGAATACTGGAATTTCGAGCATCACGGCCCGGGCCGCAACGGCGCCACTGCGGCATTTCTCGAAAACTATACGCCTTCGGAAGAGCAGTTCTATTCGGCAAACAAACGCACGAATTTCCACGATCTCCGTTGGCAAGAGCATCTCGCGCCGCAAGTGCAGCACGACATCGTGCATGATCCGCAGATGAAGCTGTTGTTGAGAGATTTTGGATTGGAGTTTTCGGAAACGGGGTTGGTGCGCACCAAACAAGTCCCCCTTTGAAGGGGGATTCAGAGGGATGTTGTTGATACGAGATGAAGCGATGCGCGCTAACACCCCCAACCTCCTCCAGGTGGGATTTTATCGAGTTGATTTGATCAACAAAACCATTGTGCACGACTCGTGGATAATCAACACACACAACAACCCCCTCGGCAACTGCGCGACGATCCCGTGATCGTGCTCGGCATGCATCATTCCGGCACTTCGATTCTTGCCGAGATTTTGCATCGCTTCGGCGTGTACATGCACGCCAATATGCACCATCACGAGTCGAAGTTCTTTGTCGATTTGAATGATCGCGTGATCATGGGCGGCGGCGCGAATTGGGCGCGCAATCCCATCATGCCGGTGGCAGAGGTGCTGGCCAAACGCGGAATCGTGGCGAAGCGCATCGCGAAGCACGGGTGGCTCAAATATCGCGAAGCCGGCTATGGCGGCGAAGCGCGATGGGGCTTCAAAGATCCGCGCACCTGTGTGACGTTGCCTTTGTTCGTCGAACTTTATCCGCATGCGCGCTATCTCCACATCATGCGCAATGAAGAAGACGTGGCGACCTCGCTGGCGGCCAGCGACAAGCGCGCCCTCGGCATGGAGCCGGATCGGGAGCATTGGAAAGCGTTGCAACGGCAGCATGTGGCGCGCGTGCGCGAATATGGCGCGCGGCAACGCCACTATCATGAATTCACTTACGAAGATTTTTGTTTGCGCCCGGTTGAAATGGTCCAACACGCTTATCGCTTTCTTGATTTGCCGTTCACACCGGAACTGGACGCTTTTTTAAAAAGCAAAATTTATACACATCGCATCAACATATCACCTCAAACTAAAACCATGAAAGAGGAGAGCAGTGCCCATGTCTCTTAGCATTCCCCACGGCGGCCAATTGATCAACCGCTTTCTGCAAGGCGAGGAGCGGGAAGCCGCCTTGCGCCGCGCGGCAGATTTGAAGAAGATCTACCTCACTGAAGTCGGCGTTTCCGATTTGGAAATGATCGCCAACGGCGCGATGAGCCCGCTGACGGGCTTTATGTCCAAAGCTGATTATGAAAGCGTCGTAGCGCGCATGCGCCTCGCGAACGGTTTGGTGTGGTCGTTGCCGATCACGTTGCCGGTCACGCAAGCGGTTGCCGACGAGCTGCATGAAAGCGAAGAAGTCGCATTGGTCGAAACGATTGAAGGCCAGCCCGGCGCCATTCTCGGTTTGATGAAGCTCACGGAAAAGTATACGTACGATAAAAATCGCGAAGCGCAGGAAGTTTATCGCACCACCGAAGCCGCGCACCCCGGCGTCGCGCGCGTGTTGCAGCAAGGCGAGGTCTATCTCGCCGGTGAAGTGTGGGTGATGAATCGCCCCTCGAACATTTCGTTCGCGGATTATCGCCGCGACCCGTCCGAGACGCGCCGCATTTTTGCTGAACGCGGCTGGAACACGGTTGTCGGTTTTCAAACGCGCAACCCCGTGCATCGCGCGCATGAGTATATTCAAAAATGCGCGATGGAAATCGTGGATGGTTTGCTGTTGCATCCGCTCGTGGGCGAAACGAAGAAGGACGACATTCCCGCGGAAGTGCGCATGGCGAGCTATGAAGTGCTCATCAAAGATTATTATCCCAACCAGCGCGTGTTGTTGAGCGTGTTCCCGGCAGCCATGCGTTACGCCGGCCCGCGCGAAGCGATCTTTCATGCAATGTGCCGCAAGAACTACGGCTGCACACACTTCATCGTGGGCCGCGATCACGCCGGCGTCGGCAATTATTACGGCACCTATGATGCGCAAAAAATCTTAACGAACTTCACGCCGGAAGAGTTGGGCATCACCACGCTGAACTTTGAAAACTCTTTTTACTGCAAGACCTGCGGCGCGATCGTGACCAGTAAAACTTGCCCGCACGATAGCTCGAATCACATGATCCTCTCCGGCACGCAAGTGCGCGAAATGCTTTCACGCGGCGAAGCCCTGCCCGTGGAGTTTACGCGCGTGACCGTGGCGGAAGTATTGATCAACGGCTTGCGGCAAGCGGCGTGAAGCAGTAATCAGTGATCAGTGATCAGTAATCGGTGATCAGTGATCAGTAATCAGTGATCATTCACTGACCACTGTTAACTGATCACTGACAACTGATCACTGTAAACGGATCACTGTAAACTGATCACTGGCAACTGAGGCGGAGCAAAACCAGCAACGAACAAAGCACAAAGAACAAAGAACAAAAATCAAAAGAAGGATTTATTTGCAATGAGCACATCTCGCGGTTGCACTATTTGGTTTACCGGGCTTTCGGGCGCGGGCAAATCCACCATCACGGAACATCTCGTTCCCATGTTGCAAGAGCGCGGCGCCAAAGTCGAAGTGCTCGACGGCGACGTCGTGCGCACGAATTTGAGCAAGGGCTTGGGCTTTTCACGCGAAGATCGCGACATCAACATTCGCCGCATCGGCTTTGTGTGCGATCTGCTTTCGCGCAACGGCGTGGTGGCGATCGCCGCGGCAATCTCGCCCTATAAATCCGTGCGTGATGAAAATCGCGCGTTGATCAAGGATTTCATCGAAGTATACGTAAGCGTTACTTTGGAAACGTGCATTCAGCGCGACGTAAAAGGCCTCTATAAGAAAGCGCTAGCCGGCGAGATCAAGGAATTCACCGGCGTAAGCGATCCCTACGAAGCCCCGGAGAATCCCGAAGTCGTGTGCGAAACCGAAAAGGAAACGCCCACGGAGAGCGCGCAAAAGATCATCAACAAGATGGAAGAGTTGGGATACCTCGCGCGCGCTTAGGACAGATAAAACGGTAAGTAATAAGAACGGCATTCCTTGATCGCGCCCTGCGAAAAAGACATGGCGGAAATGCAGTTGGATATAAAATCCTCGTCTCTGCTTTTTTTGCGAGAGGCGAGGATTTCAATTTTAAAAAGTCTTGCCGGGCTGTGAGCGATCGCTGCACCTGGAGAGACGGCAACGAGCGAACCAACGCGAGCACCAACGGATGAACCTCGTTTATATCACCGCGGATTTCGGCGTTCCGCTTTTCGGTTTCAAAGGCGCTTCGATTCACGTGCGCGAAATGGTGACGGCCTTGCAGCACTGCGGCCATGCGGTGTGCGTGTGCTCTCCGGCCACGGAGGAAGTGGGAATAAGTTTCGGCGAGTTGACCGCGCCACACGCGCCGTTTGCCGCGCCGGCGCAACGTCGCGGCCAGCTCACGTTTCTGCCCGTGGCCCCGAGCGCCGGGCAAATTCACACGTTCAAAGAGTTGGAAGAGCTTGACCAGCTTTGGGGCGTGAAAACGCGCGTTCGTTATGAGCTGCGCAATCAACTCTACAATCTCGCATTGTTTGAAGCCGTGCGGGAATTCGCGCGCGCGAGCCGCATTGATTTTGTCTATGAACGCTACTCGTTGTTCAGTTATGCCGGCATTTGCCTCGCGCGCGAATTGGGCGTGCCGCACGTGCTCGAAGTGAACGCGCCACTGGCCTATGAACAAGAAAAGATGCGCGGGTTGGAGCTGAAAGAACTCGCGCGGGAGATGGAGCGCCATATTTTTTGCGGGAGCGATCAAGTGCTCGTGGTCTCGCAAGCCTTGCAAGATTATGTGACTTCGTGCGGCGTTTCGCCGGAGCGCGTGCGGGTGATTCCGAACGCGGTTGATCCGCAGCGTTTCGTTGCGCCCACTTCAGGCCGCAGCGTGCGCGCGCAGTATCAGCTCGAAGGTAAATTCGTCGTCGGCTTTGTCGGCAGCCTCAAGCCGTGGCATGGCACGGATACCTTGCTCGAAGCTTTTAATGAATTGCGCCGGCCGGCGCCGCACGCGCATTTACTCATCGTTGGCGATGGCCCGGCGCGCGCGGCATTGGAGCATTATGCCGCGAAGTATGAGCTCACGCCATTTGTGACCTTCACCGGCAATGTGCCTTATGAACAAGTGCCCGAATACGTTGCGGCGATGGACGTGACCGTCGCGCCGTATACGCCCCACGAAAATTTTTATTACTCCCCCATCAAAATTTTTGAATACATGGTCATGGGCAAGCCCGTGGTTGCGGGTGCGCTCGGGCAGGTGAAAGATTTGGTGCACGATGGTGAAACCGGTTTGCTTTATGAACCAGGCAATATCGGACAACTCACGGCTGCGCTGCTGGCGCTCGCGCAAGACGCAAACTTCACGCGCGCGATGGGCGAGAAAGCAAGCGTGTGGGTGCGGCGCGAACGCACATGGGAAAATAACGCGCGCAAGGTGATCGAGGTGGTGCAGAGGTTGGGAAAAAAGTAGCGGGAGTGTTGGGGGCTTGGAGTATTGGAGTATTGGAGTGTTGGAGTGTTGGAGTGTTGGGGTGTTGGAGTGTTGGAGTTCGGGATTGTTGGGTTTCCAATGACTCATCACTCCAACACTCCATTACTCCAACACCCCAACACTCCATTATTCCCTCAATCCATTACTCCAACAATCCCAAACTCCATTACTCCAATCAAAAGAGCATATGAACATAAAAACCTGCCTCGTTACCGGGCAATATCCGCCGCAAGTTGGAGGCGTGGGACATTCGGCTTATCGTGTGGCGAATCTGCTTGCGCAATGACGCACGAACGCGAGAGCGAAGAGTGGATGCAAGTGTATCACGAAGCCGGAGCCTAGCTTTGGAGTGCTGGAGTTGTGCTTCTTTCACCACTCCAATGCTCCAATAATCCAAACTGGGATGCTATGTTCGCCGATCATAAAACCGAAACCGGATCTCTGCCGGCTTTAAATCCCGCGTGGCTGAAACAATACTTGCCCGCGTATCTTTGGCGTGAAAATGAAACGCCGGAAGAAATCCTCGCCATTCAAGTTTTGCAAGTATGGTGGGATGAAAAGCGCACGACCGTGCTCTATCAATTCCGTTTGCGCGAGGAGGCGGGCCTCGCGCGCGATCATCTTTACGTTGGCTATCTTGTCGCGTCCGAACGTTTGCGCGAAGAATACCAATCAGCCTTGAAGCGCGCGAAGCATCAACCTCCTGCCGGGCGCGCCGTAACCATCGTGCCCGAGGCGAATTTGATACTGCTCGCGTTTCCCAATGATCGCAAGCTGCGGCTGTTCGCGCAAGAAGAGTTTGATCCTTGGCTCAAAGCCAAGTGGCGGCAGCATCGCGCGCTGTTGCCGCAACAGGCTCGGATTAAAAAGTGGAAGCTGAAAGGCGCCAGCTATGAAGTGCTGCGTTATGTGCCGGACAAACGCTTCACCATGCGCTGTCATGTGAGCTTACAGCACAAGGACGGCGCGACCAAGGAATTGTCTGTCATCGCCAAACAAGTGAGCGACGGCAAAAAGGCGAAAAAACTTTTTTTCAGCCTCCTTGGCTTGCAAGCAGCGTGGGCAAATCTGAAAAAGCTCACGCCTAAGCGTTTGCTCGAACTGCGCAAAATGCCAATGCCCGTGCGGTTTCCGCGGCCGCTGGGTTGGGATGATGAACGCGCTCTCGTTTTTCTCGAAGAGCTGCCGGGAAAAAATCTGGAGCACATGTTGGCGGAGGTCGAGCTTGCGCCCATGCTCTATAAAGTCGGCGCAATGCTCGCGACGTTTCATCAAGCGCCCAAACGCGTGCGCAAGCGCGTGACTCATAAAAGTGAGCTGAAAGAAGTGCGCCTCGCCCGGCGTGAGATCGTCGCGGTCTTTCCGGCATGGCGCGCGCGTTTGCGCGAACTGCTGCTTGCGCTCAAAACTCTCCCGGGGCAGGAGGAGGCGCGCGAAGTTTTGCTGCATGGCACGTTTCGCCTCAATCATGTGTTCGTGCATAAAGGCGAGCCTGCGCTGCTTGATTTGGACAGTTTGCGCATGGGCCTTCCGGCTTATGATATCGCCAATTTTCTTTCGGCGCTGTATTACTTCGAAGCCCAAGGCCGTTTGACCGTGGAACAACGCGTAACGATCACAAGCGCCTTCCTGCAAGGTTACGCTGCGCAGAGTGAAGTTGCCGTCACGCCCGCGAGCGTGTTGTGGTTCTTGGTTAGCCTCGTGCTCAATAAACAGGCGAGCAAATATGTCACGCACCATCATCCGGATCGCGCGCAGAAGTTGGATCGCATGCTCACGCTTGCGGAAGAGGCCGTGGTGTTATGCCGTAGTTTGAGCGAAGCTGCCACGCTTGCAACGTTGGGAGAGCGTCTGCCTAAGCTCTCAGCCACGTTCAGCCGCGGTTAGACCGTGGCTTTATTAGAACGCATGCCACGGCCAAGACGTGGCAGAACCTTGAGATTCTCTTTTCAAATGCGGCCAGGGCGTCAAAGAAAATTATTCCATCTCACACTCGCGCAACGCAGCGAGCTGCGCGGCGCGTTGATCTTTCTCGCGCTCATCCTGTTGCCCAGCGGTTTGTTGGGTTATCTCAGTTGGCGCGCTTTAGAAAATGAGAAGCTGCTCGCGCAGGAGCGCTTGCTGGAAAGTTATCGGCAAATCAACGCGCTCGCCGCGCGCGAGATCAACGCGGAATTGGCCGAGGCCGAGAAACGTTGGGTCACCGTTATGCGCGAGTTCTTGCGACAGCACAAGTTTGGATTTTTGCCGGCGGAGTTAGACAGCGTCTTGCGGCGCGAGCCGTTGCTTGCTTCCGGCTTCGTGATTGAAGCGCTGGGCAAAGTACTGTATCCCGCGGATTTGAGTTTGCACGCTGAGCCGGGCCGCGGCGCGGCGCGGGAAAAAGAATCCTACGTGCATGAGCACGAAGTTTTCGAGGAGATCGTGACGCGCGGCGAAGAGCGCGAGTATGCGCAGAATGATTTCGCGGGCGCGCTGCAAATTTATCGCGAAGCGTCCTCTGCCGTAACCGATGCGAGCTTGCGCGCCGTGGCGGAAGGGCATGTGGGGCGCGTGTTGATGAAAAGCGGGGAATGGGGAGAAGCGCTTGCAACGTTTCAACGGCAATTGGCGCGTTATCCCGAAGCGCGGGATGGGAACGGACTGCAATTGCGTTTTCTCGCGCAATATCAAATTGCGTCCGCACTCGACAACCTAAGGCGCGAACCAGAAGCGGTGACCGCGCTGTTGCGTTTGAACGAAGATTTGCTGGAGCGCAGCGATGCCATCAATACCCTGCAGTATTCCTATTTTCTCGAGCAAACGCAGGGCCTGGCGCGGCGACTTTTAACCGCGAGTAATTTGCCAAATCGCGCAGCGTGCGAAACGCAATTCCGCGTGCTAGCGGATAAAAATAAGAAGCGCATCAGCCAGCGTTATTATGTGCAGTTGCTCGACCGCAAGCTCAACAAGCTGGTGATCGAGCGCAAACATTTTAGCGCGAAATTTCGCTACCTGTCGGACGAAGCGGAAAACGAGCCGTATCTCTTGGCTTATTATCCGTTGCCCGATCCGCAGAGTAAATATGTCGCGGGATTGTTAGGCTTGCAAATCGATTTGCCCCGTTTGCGCGCGCGCTTGTTCCCCGCGATCTTGAAAGAACTGAAAGTGAGCGAACAGATTGCGCTGGCGATTTTAAGCGAGAAGGGCGACTACGTCATCGGCACCGAGCGTCTCGCGCATGCGCCGGCCGATGTGCAGAACTTAAAAGCGCCGTTCGACTTTTGGCAAGTCGCAATCTATATGCGCAAGGCACAGCCGGACGCGCGCCATGAAGATTTTCGCAGCGCGTTGGGGCTTTGGGGAATCGCGATTTTGTTGTTGAGTATCGTATCCGGCGCATATCTTTTTGTTCGTCGCGCGCGCCGCGCCGCGCAGCTCTCGCAAATGAAATCCACGTTCGTGTCGAACGTTTCGCACGAGCTGCGCACGCCCCTGGCTTCCATTAAAATGATGGCCGAGTTGTTGGAAATGCAAATCCGCGCGACCAACGGAAAAGACGCGTCGGAACCCGTGCCTGCGCGCGCGGAACAATACTTCGGCATCATTCGCCGCGAGTGCGACCGCTTGGGCCGGTTGATTGAAAACGTGCTCAACTTCGCCAAGATCGAGCGCGGCGTAACGCAGTATCATTTCGAATTTGAAGAACCCGCGGCGCTGCTGCACCTGGCGCTCGATTCTTTCCGCGCGCACGCGGAGGGTCAAGGCTTTAAGCTCACGCATGAAATCGCGGAGGATTTGCCGGAATTGCGGCTCGACGCGGATGCCTTCATGCAAGTGATGCTGAACCTGCTCGGTAATGCGGTGAAATACAGCGCGACGTTAAAAGAAATCCACGTGCGCGCCTGGCGCGAAGGCGCACGTGTGGCGATAGCGGTAGCCGATCGCGGGATGGGTATTCCGCCCGCGGCGGTGAAAAAAATCTTTCAAGAATTTTATCGCGTGGATCAACGCCTCCATACGGAGCAGCAAGGAGGCATGGGGTTGGGCCTAACCTTGACCAAAAATATCGTCGAAGCGCACGGCGGCGAGATCCGGGTGGAGAGCGAATTGGGCCGAGGTTCCACTTTTACTTTTTATTTGCCGGTACCCAGCGCAGACGCGATGCAACCTCAAAAAGTATTGGCAGCCGGATGAGCCTCCTGAATAATTGAACAAGCACACTTCCGGCTTTATCCGCTTGATTCGTTAAATCCGCTTACAGAAAAGCTTTTGTCATTGAAGCAGAAACTATGAAAAAAATCCTGATTGTTGAAGACGACGCGTCCCTCGGCCTCGGCCTCGAAGGCGCGCTGCAAGACGAAGGCTATGAAACGCACCTCATGCGCACCGGGCCGGACGGCTTGCAGTTCGCGCGCGAGCACAAACCCGACTTGCTCATTCTCGATTTAATGCTGCCGGGCATGAGCGGCTTGGAAATTTGCAAACGCCTGCGCGACGAAGGCGTGAAAACGCCGGTGATCATGCTCACTTCGAAAGCCGAAGAGAACGACAAAGTGCTCGGCTTGGAATTGGGCGCGGATGATTACGTCACCAAGCCGTTTGGCGTGCGCGAACTTTTAGCGCGCGTGCGAGCGCATCTCCGCCGCGAAGCGCAACCCGGCGCGGACAACACCAAAGCGCCAAGCAAGTCCGAGCAATATACGCTCGGCAACGTGCTCGTCGATTTCAAACGCCATGAAGTTTACAAAGCCGGCCAATTGCAGGAGCTGACCAATCGCGAATATCGCTTGTTGGAACATTTCCTTCAGCATCCGGGCGAGCTGCTTTCGCGTGAAAAGTTGTTGCAGGAAATTTGGGGCTATGAAGTTTATTTCAACACGCGCACGGTGGACAATCACATCTTGCGCTTGCGCAAACACATCGAGCCGGATCCCGAAAATCCGCGCTACATCAAAACCGTGCGCGGCGCGGGGTATTTGTTTGAAGAAGGAGCGAAATGAGCGAAATAGGAATGCGTTTATTAGCGGGCGGCTATTTGGTTGTGTTGTTGCTCGCTTCAAAATGCGAGGTTCACGCGCAAGAGGCAGCGCTCTTGCGTGCGCCGAACGTGCAGCAATGCGCGCATGATTCCGTGGTGATCAGTTGGAAAACGGCGATGCCGCAATTCAGCGAGATTCATTTCAGCACGGATAAAAAATATACACGTAAACTGATGAGCGACACCGCCGCGACTTTTCACGTGGTGACACTCCGACAACTCAAACCCGAACAGCTTTATCATTATCGCGTCCTCGTTGCGGGGCGCGTTGCTTATGAAAGCCGCTTTCGTACTTACCCTCCGCCCAGTGCGAGCGCAGTGAAGCCCTTTGCTTTTTGGATGATCGGCGATGGCGGCTCGGGTGGCGCGATGCAACTTGCGGTTGCGGCGCAGATCGAAAAGTTGGTGAATGAAGACGCCGCGCAATTTGGTTTGTACTTGGGCGATATTGTTTACGACGAAGGGGCGGAGATCGCACAGGATCCACATTACTTCACGCCGTATCAAAAGATACTTGATCGGCAAGTGTGCTGGCCCACACTCGGCAATCACGATACGCACATGCAAGACGGCGCGCCCTACTACAACAATCGCGTGTTGCCCGTGCCCGATACGCTCGCCGATGTTTGGCATGCGGAGCGCTGGTATGCGTTCAGGTACGGTCCGGCCTTGTTCCTCGCGCTCGATAGTCGCACGCCGGAAGATCGCACGCAGCTTGCGTTTTTACGATATCAGCTTGAAACGCATCGCGAGCTGCCGTGGAAATTTGTGTTCTTGCATCATCCGCCGTATGCCACGCCTTATACCAAAAAAGGCAAGTGCCGTCGTATGAGCGAGATGGACGTTCGCGCTGCGTGGTCGCCGGTCTTTGAAGAATTCGAAGTTGATTTTGTTTTTGCCGGGCACAATCATTCTTATCAGCGCAGCGAGTTGCGGCGTGACTATTTCCCGGAGCAGCGTGGCGTGTATTATATCGTCAGCGGCGGCGGCGGTGAGAGTGCGCATGCCGTGGCGCAAAGCGATTCCGTTTGCCATCAGCCGCCGTTAACGCAAGCCGTCGTGCAATCGGAAACATTCCACCTCGTGTGGGCCAGGGTTGCCGGTAATACTTTCACCCTGCGCGCAGTTGATGTCAATGGCGCGGTGTTCGACACGTTTGAGTATCAAAAAAGCGCGAGCACCGCTCCGGTGCGCATGGAAACGGATCAATAAAAAGTTTTGAAATATCTCTTACCGGGTTTAAACGAGGAATCCAGCATGGAAAAGTTAGGCGTGCGCATGCACGGCGTCACCTTGAATTTGGAGTCGAATCAATTTCCGCTCATCGCGTATGCCGCGGAACACCTCAACACGTTGGCGGTCGCGCCGCACGCCGCGCCGAATATGATCGTGCGCTGCATTTGGTCTGAAGGCGAATGGGATCCGGAACACAATCCCTTTCCCGCGGACGGCGCGCTCAACGTCATCGGCAAGCGCATGCTCGGCAACGCTCATGAACTGATCTGGCTCGACACGCTGCGCGTGAAAGGCATGCAGCTTTCTTTCCGCCGCGAAAACGAGCAGTGGGTGTTCGATATCTCGTATCGCTTTTATCCCAAGAAAGAGAAGATTGAAAATCTCCCGGAATATGAATACAAAAAATATTTCAGCCTCATGAGCTATGCGGTTTACTATCCGCTCATCTGGTATTTGGAAACGTTTCGCCATTGGACGTACATGCACGCCTCCGCGCTCGCCACGGCTAAAGGCGGCGTGCTCATCGGCGGCCTGGGCGGCGTGGGCAAAACCACCACGTGCGTTGCGCTCGTGCAAAAGCCGAACATCGAGTTGATTTCCGAAAACATCGTTTTCACCGACGGTGATTTTGTTTATCCCTGTTACGAGCCGATTCGCCTCGATGAAGGCAGTCTCAAAATGCTCGGCGAAAACCCGCCCGGATTAAGCCGCATGTCGTTTCCCGACGGCTTGAAAGACAAATCACTCTTTCATCTTAAACCGGGAGAGCATGCGCAACAAGTGACGCCCGCGATTTTTCTCCTGCCGCAATTCTCGCCGCAGCGCTACGTTCGTCCGATTGCGCCGGAGCTAGCGCTGGAGAAAATGGTCGCCATGAATCGCCTCACGCGCGAGTTGGATGATTATGCGTGGTATGCTTCCGCGCTCGAAATGCACTGGCCCAAAGCCGGGCAAGCTGCAAATCGCCTCGAGGTGCTGCGGCGCTTCATGAACAACGCGCGCTGCTATGAATTGGGTATCGACCGCTGGGCCGGCGTGAATGCGGTAGTGGAAGATATCTTGGGTTGTTTGGAGTAAACAGCGAAAGCATTTGAAATTGAGAATTGAAAATTTTCAATTTCAAATTTTCAATTTTCAATAAGCCGTCATTCACTGGGATCAGAGGACAATGAGCTCTCCAATTGAAGTAAAGTCGCCACGCGCGGATTTGCCCATAAAACTTTTTCTCACGCCGGAGTTGATGCCGGATCCAGAAACGATTGCGCAGCTTGAAAGCCTTGCCCACGCGCCCGGCTTGGCGCATCACGTCGCGGCGTTGCCGGACCTTCATCGCAAGAGCCGCAACCTGAGTCCAACCGGAACCGTGGTCGCCGCGAAAAACGCCATCGTGCCGCGCGCCGTGGACACCGGCATTTGCTGCGGCATGCGCATGATGCGCACCGAAATCGATGCGCGTGAGCTTACCGCGCCCGTGCTCGATGAAATATTCGGCGAGATGATGCGCACCATTCCCGTGCTCGAACATGAAAACGACGTGCTCACCAAAGAAGACGTTGCCGAAATTCTCGTTCGCGGCGGAGCATGGAGTCAAAAGCGTTTTGGTTTGAGTGATGAAGAGATGAATTGCATCGAAGATCGCGGCACCGCGCCCACGGACACGACCGACGCCGAAGCCATTCTCGCATGCGTGCCCGACAAAGCCAAGAAGAAGGGCCGAGGCTGTTTCGCGACTTTGGGCGATGGCAACCACTTTTTTGAGCTGCAAGAAATCGTTGAAGTGGTGGATGAAGAAGCCGCGGCTTTGCTCGGTTTGAAAAAAGGCCAAGCCCTGTTCATGCTGCACACCGGCTCGCGCAGTGTGGGCAGCAAAACCATGAAAGCCTATCTCGAAACGTTGGAAGAAAAATTTCAGCCAAATCCGGCGCAACCGATTTGGTCCATGCCCGCGGATTCGGAAGAGGCGATCCAATACGCGCGCGCCGTCTCAGCCGCTTCGAATTTCGGCTTCGCGAATCGCATTGGCCTCACGGAGCAAATGCGCGCCGCCGTTCGCAAAGTTTTGTGTGACGAGTCGCTGCGCATTCCGTTGCTTTATGATTGCTCGCATGTGAGCATCAAACTCGAAGAGTGGAACAACGAGAAGCTGTGGATTCATCGCCACGGCGCAAGCCGCGCGTTGCCGCCTTCACAGATCAAGTCGCATCCTGTGTTTTCCAAAACCGGCCAACCCATTCCGATTCCTGGCTCGATGGGGCATGCCTCATACATCGGCGTTGCGGATGAAGCTGCGGTGCAATCGTTCTGCTCGGTCAATCACGGCGCCGGTCGCGTGCTCGACAAGCCGGACGCGATGCGCAACTTCACCGAAGCGCAAGTTGAAACCGAGATGCGCGACAAGAATATTCGACTCTATCGCTACGGCTCCGACAACATCGCCGAGCAAGCGCCAAATTCATTCAAAGACATTTCCACCGTGATCAAAGCCATGTCCGCCTTGTCCCTCGCGCGCCCGGTCGTGAAGCTGCGGCCGATTGCGGTGTTGAAGGGATGAAGTTCAGTAATCAGTGATCAGTTGCGAACTGATTACTGGTAACTGATTACTGATCACTTCTTTTAAAAACCAGCAACCAGCACATGACCCATTGCTTCTGCACCATCGGCTGGCATTTTTTTGAGGAGTTTTATGAACGCCTCTATCAAGTCGAAGGTAAAAAATATATCATCAGCCATCGCCCGCAGGAATTTCTTGCGGCGCTGCCGCTTTATGATAAAATTCAAAGCGACGTCTTCTGCTGCGAAAATCACGGCTTGGAATGGGGCGGCTATCAGCAATTCAACGCGATGAAGCTGTATGAGCCGTACGACTTCGTAATCTATTGCCACGATGATTTGATCATCAAAGACACCGGCTTCGTGCATGCGCTGCGGCAAAAGTTCGCAGACCCGGCTGTGAAAGTTGTGGGCAACGGCCGTAACGGCGGCGATTGGGAATTTCGTTATGAGAAGTATAAGTATCGTTTGCCCTACGCGGAAGCCGACGACTTTCTCGTGCGCACGGTGCGCGGCTCCTTCTTCGCCGCGCGCTCGGAAATTTTTAAGACGATTGAAAATTTTCCGGTGCAGCATCGCAGCAAGAAAATGAGCGGCGGCAATATCGCGCTGCGCAGCTTCGGTTATCTCGTCTCCAAGCACTTTGGACGCGAAGCCATTGCCTATCTCGAAGACACGCATTTGGAGACGAAGTATTTGGTGGAGATGAGGAGGGGTGAAGTGGTGGAGGAATGTTCGTAGTGACGCCTTTAGGCGTTTTCATCAAAGAAGCCGCGAGCGCCTAAAGGCGTTGCTACAAACTTCAATTGAATCTCTCCCGCCGCGTTGCATCAAGCAACCCCGCGATAAACAAAACTAGCCCGCCCACACTGCCCACGAGCAGAGCCATCGTATACCAATCCTGCTCCTGCCCATTGAGCACGCGAATCGGAATCAACCATGGATAGAAATGTCCATACTTCCAGCCCGCGGCAAAGAGCGCGACGAACGTGCCCGCGATGCCCACGCCGAGCGAAACCGCGAGTGTGCTCCAACGCATGCTCACCCAATTTTGAATTGCGATGAGCGCAAACGCGCTGATAAACACCAGACCGGAACGCGCGAGCAGCGTGAGTATTGGAATTTCCGTCGGGAAGTTCATGTTCGGATGCAGCACCTTGAGCACAAAGCCGCCAGCAATC
>CAYNDW010000007.1:11939-26750 GCA_964395375.1 uncultured Cytophagia bacterium | reverse complement strand
ACAAACTCGAAAATTTTAATCGCCCCAAACTCGGGTTTCTCTTTGCGAATCACGGCGCATATCTCGGCATGGGCAAGCGCCTGTTTGAAACGCAACCCGTGTTTCGCGAAACTTTTATACGGTGCGATGCAGCCGCTCGTGAGCTGTTGCAGGTTTCATTTGCAGAAGTGCTCTACGCCGAGGACGCGGCGAAGAAATTTCCCGCGACCGTGATTCGTTTGTGCGCGCAGCCCGCGCTCTTTGCGCTGGAAGTGAGCCTCGCGGAAATGTGGAAGTCGTGGGGTGTGACCCCGAGTGTGGTGTTGGGCAGCGAGACCGGCGAATATGCCGCGGCGGCGCTCGCGGGTGTGCTGCGCTTGGAAGATGCGCTCGGCTTGCTCGCGGTGCGCGCGCGATGGAACGAAGCGCGTGTGCAAAAAGCGCAGAACGAAATGGAGCGTTTGCTGCAAGAGTTTGAACGGCGCGCGCATGCGGTGCAGTATGATACGCCGCAACTCACCGCGATCGCGAGTTTGACGGGCAAAGTCGCGAAGCGGGGCGAGATGACGTTGCCCAATTATTGGATCGGCCATTTGCAGGCGCAAGCGGATTTGGCCGAGGCGTTCAAAACGGCGTACAAGCAAAACGTGGATTTCTTCATCGAGATCGGTCCCACCTCGATGCTCAACGATGCGCTGCGCGCAAGCTTGCCGAAGCACGGCGCGAATTGGCTGCCGTCTTTAATCAAACAAAAAGACGATTGGGAAATCGCGTTAAGCACTTTGGGGAAATTGTACGCGCACGGCGCGGAGGTGAATTGGAGCGGGTTGCATGCCGGTGAATCGCGCCGCCTCGCACTGCCGACTTATCCGTTTCAACGCGAAGTAAAGTTGCTGCGTATTGAAAAGGAGGTCGGCACGGCGCAATCGTCGCAAGGCAAGAAAGCCGAAGTGAGCGAGTGGTTTTATGCGCCTTCATGGAAGCGCACGCCGCTGCCAACGCGAAGCAATCGTAGCGCAGTCTTCCAGACTGCAACGGCAGGCAAGGATGCCTGCGCTACGGATATTTGCGCTACGGATATTTGCGCTACGGAGATTTGTGCTGCGGAGATTGTTGAAGGGACCGTCGAGCGCTGGTTGCTCTTCGATGATGCGCACGGTCTTGCCGCACAGCTTGGCGAGAGATTGGAGCAACACGGCCACAGTGTTGTGCACGTGCTCAAAGGTGAAGCGTTCGCGCAAATGAGTGCGCAAAGTTATTCCGTGCGGCCGGAGCAGGCGGAAGATTATGAGCTGCTCGTGCAGGAGTTGGTCGCGCGAGGTTGCATGCCGAACGCAGTTGCGCATTTGTGGAGTCTGGGCTGTTCCAACCTCGGCTTGGCCGAGGTTTCGGATTTCGCTTGTCATGAGGAAGAAGATTTGAATGCAACGGCCAAGCCGTTGCAGGAACGATTAGAACAATTGCGAGTGGGCACGGGCTTCGCGAGCTTGCTCTCTCTCGCGCAAGCATTGGAGAAAAAGCGTGAAGGCGCGCCATTGCGTTTTGAAATCATCACGAAGCAATTGCATGACGTGATCGGCGAAGGCGCGACGTGTTGGGAGAGCGCGCCGCTGCTCGCGCTTTGCAAAACGATGCCACAAGAATTTGCAGGTGTTTCCTGCCGCGCGATTGATGTGGTGTTGTCTCCGACTATTCCCCCCTTGAGGGGGGCCAGGGGGGTGTCGCCGGATAACGAGATTGCGCCTGAGTTTGTTGATGAACAAAAAACGCAGCGCGATCTTGATGAAGCGGGCGTGCGCGAGAACACCCCCCTCCAGGGGGGAATTGCTACGACTCCCCCCTTGATGGGGGCCAGGGGGGTGTCGCCGGATAACGAGATTGCGCCTGAGTTTATTGATGAACAAAAAACGCGTCGCGATTTTGATGCAGCGGGCGTGCGCGAAAACATCCCCCGAACCCCCCTCAAGGGGGGAATTATTGATGAAAGGCAAATTGAGAAGCTGCTCGATCAACTCATGCGCGAGCTGAATTCGCCGCATGAAGAGCGCGTTGTCGCTTATCGTGGACGACATCGATGGGTACAAAACTTTGAGCCGATGCGTTTGTCCGAGCTAACTGGCAACAACACGCGCTTGCGCGAAGGCGGCGCGTATGTCGTTCTCGGCGGCTTGGGTCGTATCGGTTTCGCGCTGGCCGAAATGCTGGCGCGCACGACGCGCGCAAAGCTCGCGTTCATCAATCGCACAGCCTTGCCGCCGCGCGAACCATCGCAAGAGTGGCGCGACACACCTCTCGCCACAGACGAGGCGAGCGTGCGCATGCAGCGCGTGCAAACGTTGGAACGGCTCGGCGCGGAAGTGTTGTTGCTCAACGCCGACGCGACGAACTTCGAACAAATGCAAGCCGCGTTGGCCACGGCGCAAAAACACTTCGGTGAAATTCACGGCGTGATTCACGCCGCGGGCGTGCGCAGCGAGAAAGCGCTGTTGCCATTGCAGCACATGAACGCCGAGGCGCTGGCTTTGGTCTCGCAACGCGCAACGAGTTTGGCGGTTTTGGAAAATGTCTTGCGCGAACACGCGCCGGATTTTTGTTTATTGCTCTCTTCTCTTTCCTTCGTTTTGGGCGGAAAAGGCGCGAGTGTTTTATCCGCCGAAGGTTGCTTGAACGAAGCCTTCGCGCAGCGCATGAATGAGGCCGGCGCAACGCCGTGGCTGCATGTAAGCAGCGAGGCGTGGCGCTTCGAAGACAGCGCGCGCGCGCTGCTCATGCCCGAGTTTGCGATGACGCGCGAAGAGGGCCAAACTGCAATAGCCCGTGTGCTCGGCAGCGAGGCGACTTCAGTGGTTATTTCCACCGGCGATTTGCAGCAGCGTATCACGCGCTGGATCAAACACGGCGGGCATGATAAAGCGAAGCAACACGCCGGCGCGCTGCACGAACGTCCGCAACTCGCCACGCCGTATGTCGCGCCGCAAAATCAAACCGAGACCACGCTCGCGGAAATTTGGCAGGGCCTGCTTGGCATTAACGCCGTGGGCGTGAACGATAATTTTTTCGAGCTGGGCGGCACTTCGTTGCTCGGCGTGAGCATGTTCGCGCAAATCGAACAACAGCTCGGAAAAAAGCTGCCGCTGAATTTGTTGATGCAAGCGCCGACGATCAACCAACTCGCCACAGTGTTCACGCAAGACGAGGCAACGGCGAAGTGGGCGCCGCTGGTTTTAATTCAACCGAACGGCGCGAAGCCGCCGCTGTATTGCGTGCATCCGGGCGTGGGCACGGTGCTCGGCTTTCACGAACTGGCGACGCATCTCGGCATGGAGCAACCTTTTTACGGTATTCAAGCGCGCGGGCTGGACGGCAAACAAAAGCCGTTTAATCGCATCGAGCCGATGGCTGCGTATTATCTGCGCGAGCTTCGCGCGGCGCAGCCGCACGGGCCTTATTTGCTCAGCGGCCGTTGCTTCGGCGGTTTGGTGGCCTATGAAATGGCGCAGCAACTTCACGCCGCGGGCGAGCGCGTGGCTTTGCTGGCCATCATCGACACGCTCGCGCTGCCGAATGTTGAGCTGCAAGAGCAAGAGTTCTTGGCCGGAAAAACGCCGCCGTCCGAGCCTGAAGCAGAAGAACATTTGGGCGATGCCTGGCGCAAAGACTTGCTGAAAATTTACGGCCCGGTCTTTCGCGAAGTGGGCCGCCGCCATAATAAGGCGCGCAAAAACTATATGCCCAAGCCCTATGCCGGACGCATCACGCTGTTCCGCAACGGCGACGCGGGCGAGACGCCGGATTATCAACGCAAATGGGCAAGCCTCGCACTTGGCGGTTTGGCCGTGCATACGGTGCCGGGCGATCATCAAACGATTTTGCTCGAGCCGCATGTGCGCGTGCTCGCACAACGCTTGCGCGAAGAAATCGAAGAGGCGCTGACGGAATAAGCGCGAGAAAAATTTCCGTTGAATTTGTTTTGAATCGTCCTAGATTCGGAATAGAATATTCTTTCACACACGCGCTAATCAAAAAAATCCAACGGATGAAAGCCGCCAACGGATTTTATTATGATACCGGTTGGCAGCTTTTATCCGTTAGGAGAAAAGGGCAACTGGTTTTTGGGGCTGATTTGACTCTTTCGATACTGAGGAGCTCCGATTGGATAACGCTCCCATTTTCTTCAGCCGTCATTCCCGCAGTCTTTAAGCGGGAATCTATTTTATAAGCGGGGATGCCCGATTCATGCGCTCGGGCATGACAGATCAAACGGGTAAGTTATAAAAGCGGTATTCCTAATTCTACTGCAACAGATTTCATTTTCTGCCTACGCAACACCTGAATTACGCGAAGAAAGCATTCGTGTGTTTCGCGTAATTCGTGGGCAAGTTTTTTAATCTGCCGAAGTAGAACTAAGCTGCGCGGACATTGAAGTCGGCGCGGTGAAGTCATTGCGTTCCACTCCATGGCTGGAAAGGACTATGTTCTATGCTTCAGAACCTGCCTCAGGTCCCGCTCCGTTATGCCTTCCTCTTGTTGCTCAATTTCTTTTTCACCCACAAGCTAGCGGCCCAAACCGAAGTTCTTCTGCCCGCGCTTAAAGACAACACGCTGCATCAATCCACGACCGGCGCGTTTAGCAACGGCTCGGGCGCATATTTTTTTGTGGGAAGAAACAACCACGGCGAAGTGCGCCGCGCGCTGCTCGCGTTTGATCTTGCCGGCAACGTTCCCGCGGGCGCCGTGCTCCAAAGCGTGAAGCTCACGCTCAACATGTCGAAGGCTTTGCCCGGCGCGCACAACATTGCTTTGCATCGCGCGCTCGCGGACTGGGGCGAGGGCGCTTCCGATGCGGGCGGCGAAGAGGGCGGCGGCGCGGACGCGGCAATCGGCGATGCGACATGGATACACACATTTTTCAACACCAAGTTTTGGAACAATGCCGGCGGCGATTTTGCGCCGAGCGCCAGTGCGACTTTAGCGGTGAGCGGCGCGGGCGCGTATACGTGGGAATCAACGCCGGCCATGGTTGGGGAGGCGCAAGCGTGGTTGGAGCAACCGGCGAGCAATTTCGGCTGGCTGCTGTTAGGCAATGAAACGCTCAATGCGAGCACGAAGCGTTTCGACGCGCGGCAAAATTCCGCGGCGGCAAACCGGCCGGTCTTGCGCGTCGTTTATGCGATGCCCAATCGCGTCACAAATATCGGCGCCGAGTTGCCGATAACATTTGCGCTCGCGCAAAATTATCCGAATCCTTTTAATCCCGTGACGCACATTGGTTATCGTTTGCCTCAACCGGCGCGCGTGCAATTGGCGATCTATAATATCCTCGGCGTGAAAGTGCGCACGCTCGTTTCTGCAACGCAAGCGGCCGGTGATTATCACGCGAGCTGGAATGGTGTAGATGAGGCCGGCGAGCCGGTCGCCGGCGGCGTATATTTTTATCGCTTCGCGACCGCAGACTTTGTCGCGACGCGCAAGCTGGTTTTGCTGCGTTAAGGGCGACCTCGGATTTTCAGACACGCTGAAAACCGAAACCCTTTTGGGCCGCACCCGGTTCAATAACACACACTGTAAAATTTTTTCCGCATGCGCTATTAATCCGGGTGTGGCCGCAAAAATTTTCATAATTTTATTCTGTGTTTGGTTCTTTAATTCGCCTGAAGTTTTTCTCCCACGAAAATGGAGCGCTCACGAAAGTGAAGAGCTTTTTCGCGGAAGAAAGCTTTTGCTTTTTTTGCAACGCAGCCCCGACAAAGAAACGGCATTTAGCAAAGCGAGACCGACATGAAAGCAGTGTACTTCAACCAACACGGCGATGAATCCGTTTTGCAATACGGCGCGTTGCCCGAGCCGCAAGTTGCCACGGGCAAAGTTTTGATTCAAATCAAAGCCTGCGCGCTCAATCATCTTGATCTGTGGGTGCGGCGCGGAATTCCCGGCTCGCGCTTGCCGCTGCCGCATATTTTGGGATCGGATATTTCCGGCGTGGTGGCGGAAGTGGGCGCGGGCGTTGCGCAGGTTAAAGTGGGCGATGAAATCTTCGTCTCGCCCGGCACTTCGTGCGGCGTGTGTGAATGGTGCCTCACCGGCGTGGATAATAATTGCCGGCATTACGGCGTGATTGGAGAAAACTCTTCGGGCGGCTATGCGGAATATCTCGCCGTGCCCGGCGTGAATGTCATGCCGAAGCCGGCGAATTTGAGCTTTGTCGAAGCCGCCGCTTTTCCGCTGACGTTTCTCACGAGTTGGGAAATGCTCGTCACCAAATGCCGCGTGCGTCCCGGCGATTTCGTGCTCGTGCTCGCCGCGGGCAGCGGCGTGGGCGTGGCCGCGGTGCAGATTGCGAAGTTGCACGGCGCGATCGTCATTGCCGCGGCGGGCAGCGCGGAAAAGTTGGAGAAAGTAAAAAATCTCGGCGCGGATTTTTTCATCAACTATGAAGAGCAAAACTTTCGCGAGGAGGTGATGAAGCTCACGAGCAAGCGCGGCGCGGATATTATCTTCGAGCACGTGGGCGAAAAGACATGGCCGGAGTCGATCAAAACTTTAGCGCGCGGCGGAAGATTGGTGACGTGCGGCGCAACGACCGGCTATAACGCGACCATGGATTTGCGTTATCTCTTCTCGAAGAATTTGCAAATCTTCGGCAGCATCATGGGGTCGAAAGGCACGATGTTGCGCCTCGCGGATTTTTTTCGCGCGGGGAAATTCAAGCCGGTGATTGACCGCGTGCTGCCGTTGGCCGAAGCGCAACAGGCGCATCGCATTCTCGCGCGGCGGGAGCAGTTTGGAAAGGTGGTGTTGGAGATTTGAATATTGTAAAGCGAAGTTGCGTATGAGGTGTGATAATCAAAATCGGTAATGCAACGCGTCCCCCCATATTGTCATTCCGCAGGAATCTTTTTAAGTTCTTGGCACTCACTCCAGTGCGCAAAAAGATTCCTGCGGAATGACACGGTGAGGGGAGCGTCATTTGACATAGTATTGCATAAAATTTTTCAACAACTCCTTGCCCGGTTCCGTTAAGATCGATTCGGGATGGAACTGCACGCCGGCGATTGGAAATTTTTCATGCGCGAGTCCCATAATCAAGCCGTGCTCGGTGCGCGCGGTGACCTGAAGGCACGCGGGCAAATTTTCCGGCGCGACGATCAGCGAGTGGTAGCGCATGGCTTGGAAGGGGTTGTTGAGGCCGGCAAAGAGGCCGGCGCCATTGTGATGAATGTTTGAAGTCTTGCCATGCAGCAATTCCGGAGCGCGCACAACTTTACCGCCGAAGGCTTGCGCAATGGCTTGCTGCCCGAGGCATACGCCGAGCATGGGAATCTCGCCGGCGAACGTGGAAATGAGAGCGAGCATAATGCCCGCGGAATCGGGGTTGCCCGGGCCGGGCGAGAGCACTATGGCCTGCGGCATGAGCGCGCGAATTTCAGCAAGCGTGATTTCATTGTTGCGCGCGACTTCGAGCTGCGCTCCCAGCTCGGCGAAGTATTGCACCAAGTTGTACGTGAAGCTGTCGAAATTATCGAGCATTAGAATTTTCATAAAGCCTAAGCTTGGCCTGCGGCTGAAGCCCTCAGGCCGGGAGATGAAAGCGAGCTAAAAATGTTTTCCGGTCAAAATCGGTAACCGGCGAGCTTCCCGCACCGTGTCATTCAGTAGGAATCTTTTTAAGTCCTGGAGGTAATGCCCAGAGCCGAAAAAGATTCCTGCTGAATGACAACAGTGGAGAGAAATAAACCGATCCTGCGATTCGTGACACGCTCCTATCACTTAACGAGGTAATACACGGTCTGTCGCGGCAAGACCCAAGAAATTTTTCCGGCGCTATCAAGCGCAGCCTCTTCTTCTTGTCCCACCCAAAGCTCTTGCCCGTCCCATTCTGGCACTGCAGTGGTTGCGGCCAGCTCGATGGAATGCCACGTGTTGGGCAACACGAGCACGTCGCCGCGGCCGGGCACGCCTTGCTGCCGATCCCACAAGCGGATAAGCGGGCCTGCGCCGTGGCCGTGATCGCCGATGGGATGCGTATAAACCGTGCCGTTAATTTTTTCCGCGTGCATGGCTTCCAACGTGCGCGCGAGAATGTCATTGCCGCTGAAACCGGGGCGCAATCTTTCGAGCAGCAAATCCTGCAAACGATTCGCGTTCTTCAACGCTTGTTTAATGCCCGGCGGCGGTTCGTGCTCGCCCTCGCGGAGAACATAACCCATGTGCTGCGTATCGGTTTTCAAGCCCAACGCAACGATGCCGAAGTCAACGTGCAACACGTCGCCGCGCGCGATGGGCACGGCTTGCTTTTCATTGAGCAGGCTTTCGCGCGTTTGGCCTTTGCGCTGCACCGTGACGCTCGGATGAAACCACGTCCCGTAGCCTAGGTCATTGACCTGCTGCCGGAGCCACCACACCACGTCTTCGCTCGTGGTCGTGCCGGGCTTGATGACTTCGCGGGAAAAAGCGCGGGCGATGAGATGATGCACGATTTGCATCATGTCGCGATAGGTGGGCAGCATTTCCGGCAGGCGCGTGGCGATGTAATCGAGCGGCAGAAGCTCGGCGCGCACCACGCGGCTCAACCATTTTTCGCCGAGCGCTTTTTGCAAGGCTTCCCATTCGCCCGCGGAGAGGCCGTCGGAAAAAGCGTGCGTGCTCGAAATGTTCACGCCAATGCTCGCCGGGTTGCGTTCGTCGATGAGCTTGCGCAGCAGCGCCCATTGGCCGTTGCCCCACAGTTCGCGATTCTCCACTTCGGGGTCGCGATAAACCGTGTACACGCCGCCTTGCGCACCGCCGCCGAGCGCGAGCCGTTCCACGCCGTCTTTTTCACCGCGATCAAAGAAGACATAAATCGTGCGCCGCCGCGCGGCAAACGTGGTGGGCGAAACCAGCGAATAGAACGCCGGGTCTTCATTGTACTCGCGACAGACCACGAGCCACATGGCAACACCATGCCGGCGCATGAGCTGCGGCAACACGCGCTCGAGGCGCGTTTGCAGCCATTGTTGTTGCAGCGCGGCTTGTTGGCGCAATGAGCCGAGGGCGGGAGTGGTTTGGGCAGAAGCAGTTGGAAGACGAATGAAGCACAGGCTGAAAGCAATGAGTGTTTTTAATAAAAAGCGTTGATGGAATCTCGCCACGTGTTCCTCCTTGCGGTTTCGTTATTGGCGGCGCAACCAAACGCGAAATGAAATGCTGAAAGTTTTTATCCAACAGAGGAACAGCGCTAGGCCTGGTCCGTTGGAGATACTGCCAGTGCGTAAAAGGATTCTTGCTGAATGACATTGCTCGCGGTCGGAAGTGTAACCTGGCTTATGCTCCGAGTAGCATGATTCCCGGGCAAGCATTTTTTTCAGAGAGCGGCGCGATGGGATTGGGTGGTGCATGAACCAAAGCCGAACGAGGGAGAATGTTGAAGGGCGCTTTGCAGCTAACATCGTCACGGTGCGTGCAAGCGAGCGCCGCTTTTCCTGGGGAGGGAGGGGCGTTCGGACTCGGAGAAATTGCGCCTCATTGTTTGAGGTGGCCGGCCAAAAACGCGAGCGTCTTTTTCCACGCATCCATGGCGTCTTCGGCATTGTAGCCTTTGGCATTGTTCTCGTTGATAAAAGCGTGGCCGGATTTGGAATAAACTTCGAGGCGAATTTCTTTGCCCAAATTCTTGGCCTGCTTTGCAAAGGCCTGCACGTCTTTCACGGGAATGCCGCGATCGAGGCCGCCGAAGACGCCGAGTATCGGCGCGTTGATCTGCGCAATGAGATTTTCATCGGTGACGAGACGGCCGTAGTTGACGACGCATGCGGCTAGATCGGGAAGTTGCACCGCGGCTTGCAGGGAATAGCCGCCGCCCATGCACCAGCCGAGGCTGCCGATGCGATCTTTCTTCACGTCGCTCCGCCCGGCGAGATACTCAAACGCCGCGCGCAGGTCACGAATGGCCCGGTCTTCAGGCAAGCCGCGCATCAACTCATGCGCGCCTTCGGGGTCGCTGGTCACGCTGCCGCGATAGAGATCAATGGCGAGCGCGGCATAGCCTTCACGCGCAAGCCGCTTGGTGTTTTGCTGCACCCAGTCATTCAATCCCCACCATTCGTGAATGACGATCACCGCGGGAAACGGGCCTTGGCCTTCGGGCAGCGCGAGATAAGAACGCACTTGTTCTTCGCCGCTGTTATAGGAAACCCATTGCGCTTCGCTCGCGGTGTTGGCACGATGATAAACCAGCGCCGCGGAAGACAAGCTCACGAGCGTCGCCAAAACGATTCCCGAACCTTTCACGTTCTCCTCCTCAACTGTTCAGTTTACTTGCGTCTAGATCGGGTTGCACGAGGTACATGAGATGCAGATGCAGCGTGTCGGTCGAAAGTCCTATGCGCGTTCTCCTTCCGGTTGTTCTTCTGCGGCCTTGCGGTGCAGGGTGAGAATGCGTGCTTGTTTATGCGCTTTGTCGGAAGGCTCGCGCCCGGTCTCGGAATCCTCCGGCGCTTCTTCTTCCGGGGGATGAATTTTTTCGATGCGCACCGGCGTGCCGCCCATGGTAAATTCCGCGCCGCGAACTTGTTCGTCGTCGATAGTCCAGGTGACGACTTTCAGCGGCAAGGCCAGAATGAAAAGCTTCACATGCCACCAGCCACGCTTGTGATCCGGCGAGATGTCTTCCACCCGCGCGAAAAATGCCGGTTTGTGTTCAATATGAATCAGCGCCAGATCGTAAGGCTCTAAAGCCCGGGCTTTACCAAGCATATTGTTCTCCACTTTGCTTCGAACCAGCGCGAAACATAACGAGAAAGCGCACGAATGTCAAAGAAAATTTCCCGGCGGACGCGCTTGCCGGAATATGCTCGAGGTGGCCGCATCCTCGTTCAGCCATGCCGGGCCGCGGCATGGGGCGTGATAAAGTGACGGTCAAGCCGCAACTGAACCTCGTTAAGCTTTGTTTTAATCCCGAATGGAGGACCGCTTTGTAAGCTCGGGGAAGTCCGGCTTGGGCAAAGAGACTTTGCAAAACTCTAAACTGCTCGCGCCCAAGCCGAACTTCACGCGTTCGGTTATTTCATCTCCGCCAGCAGAAGCGCGTAATTCTTTCGTATGGTTTGCGTGTTGGGATGGTCTGTGCCCAAAGATTTTTCGAAGATCTCCAACGCGCGGCGAAAGAGCGGCTCGGCCTCCGCATACTTGCCCTGCGATTGCAGCAATAGCGCGAGGTTGTTCAAGCTCGTTGCAACAAGCGAAGGCTCATTGCGATTCCACGCCGAGCGCTTCACGGGCCACACGGCGAAAGATCCGGCAAAGTTTGCGGGCTTCCATGGCCATTTTTTTGTCGGCAGATTCGCCGGGATAACGGAAGCTCACGGCAAAACCGGTTAGAAAGATTAAATGCTCACGAAAAGTCTCCCACAGCGGCTCGACAACAAGAACTAAATCAAGGAGAGTTGCTAAAATGTGAATCTTGGGAAACTCGATTTCGGCTTCACAGAGGCGAGCCTTGAGATATTTCTCGGCGCATTGCTGGGCATGAAAACACATCGCGTCGTAATTCAGATTTTTTCGGACGCGGCTTTCGCGTTCCATGACCGCAAAATCGCCCTCGGCCTTCGTTACCCACTCAAGCGTCATTGGTTTCATAAAGGGTCTTTCCTTTTGCAAGAATCTCGCGCTTGAAACCGTCGCCCATCTCCAGGCGCTCGCGTACTTTTTCAGGCGAACGAACGATGAGCTCAATTGGGAATGGGGGCCTGACCTTCAATTGAATTTCCACCGATTTGGCCACCGCGTTTCCTTCAAAAGAAGTAATAACCAGCAAATCCACGTCGGAATCCGGCGTGGGGCGGCCGTAGGCATACGAGCCGAATAAGATCACGCGCTGCGGCGAAAATTCTTCGCCGATGCGTTGCGCGACCTCTTGAATTTGATCGAGTGTGGTCATGAGTTTTCGTATGCAGTTTGCTTTCGAGTGCTTTGAGAAGCCGTCAAAAAATAATCTTCGCAAATTTGCTCCCAATCGCAACATGAAATTTGCCCGAAGGCAAGACGATTACTAGAAAAACCATTAAGAAAAGCGAAGTCCAGCTTGGGCAAAAGGGCTTTGCAAAACTCTAAACTGCTTGCGCCCAAGCCGAACTTGCTCTTTTGGTTACGTTATTGATGCTTGCGTGTGCTGCGATGCTCAGTTTATTGCTTTCGGCTGCTTTTGCGGCGCTGATAGAGCCGCTCGGTGAATCCGCCGTCTTTTTCAAAGGCCGCGGCTTGTGCGGCGAGTTGGCGGCTTAGAAGAGAAACTGCGACACCAATCAAAACTAAGGCGGCGTTTGCTGCAATTTCTGAATAGGCTATTGGGGTGGACTCTTTGGACTTCATGGACTTTCCATTTTGTCCATGCGGTCCATAAATTCCTTTTACCCAAACAGCAACCTCATCAGCAGTACTACAGCGTCGATCAATCAGTTTTTGACGGCGTGGATCGTTCGGCGCCCATTTCTCCAAATTCCTCTGCCTCAAATAATCCTCATAATCCAAGCGCAGTTCTTCGAGGCTAGCGCGGGCTACGTTGGTCAGTTTCATTTCCATCTTCTTCGACGTGCCGGAGACTTGGCTGCCTTCCGCGATGTTTTGCACGCCGCTGCGCGCCGCTTGCACCATTTGGTCGTGCGTGCGGCTGCGCTTGTCAATGTAGCGGTCGCAGAAGCGCACGGTCACATCATAAACCAACTGCGCGATTTGGAAGCTCTTCAGCTTGCGATAGCCGCCGTGTTTGGGGAGCAACGATTCCAATTCAGCCATGACACGCTCTCTTCAATGTTCAACGAGGAGAATAGAAAATGAGCGAAGTCAGGCTTGGGCACGAGCAGTCTAGATTTTTACAAAGCCCTTTTGCCCAAGCCGGACTTCACGCGTTCGGTTGCGCCTCTCTTTGAACTGTCATCCTGTAAGGACCTTCCCTCGCACTGGCATCAACTCTTGTTTTGAGAGGTGGGCCCAGCGCTAGGGAGGGTCCTTACAGGATGACAATGTGGTGCTGCGAGCCGACTCTTAACGAGATTCGTTTTGAGATTTCATCTCCGCCAACAGCAGCGCGTAATTCTTTCGCGCGGCTTGGGTGTTGGGATGGTCTGCGCCTTAATATTTTTCGTAGATCTCCAACGCGCGGCGAAAGAGCGGCTCGGCCTCGCTATGCTTTGGTTGTTTGAAGGGGTTCAGCGCTTGGCAGGATTTGAAAACCGAATTGCCGGAAATGCGCGTCGAAAGTAAAAGCTTGGTTGATTTCTAACTGTTGCATGGTGGCAAAGCTGGTGCAATCCGTGAAGCTGAAAGATTTGTCCGAGTACTTTTTGAAAATCTCCCATGCTTGGCTCTCAATATCCGGCGAGACGTGAACGATATTGATAATTCGGCTTCCCCATAAACTGTCGCCAAACTTTGAAGCAAGCTCATGGCCGGTTTTCACGCGCAACAAAGTAATCGTTTCATCGCAGATAAAATTGGAAGTGATGAAGGTAGCGCGCTGCTCTTTGAGGTCATGCGAGGTTTGCACGGCCAACTCGTGGAGAGAATCGTCTTTGTCATATAGGGCTTTCCACGCACCGGTGTCAACGAAGATTTTCATCCTTGCCCTCCGCGCCATAAATATAGTCGTCGTGGCGCAGCGCGCCGTCGTCGTTTTTGATGCCCGACGAGGCCGCGCCAATCATTTTCCACAACGGATCATTAAGATAATCCTCTTCGCTCAAGGTTTGCCGTGAGGGATTTGCCAGCTCCAGAAGTTGATCGATCAGCCGCGCTACCGGCGCCCGCTTGGGTGTGGGAATACGGCGCAGCCGCTCTACCAATTTCACTTCATCTTCGTCAAGCATGAGTATGCTCATGATGGTCTCCGAATCATGGTAAGACACCGCAGCCTATTTCTTCATGACCAAATCTAATGAACCCGGATTGCAACGGCAACAGACATCTCTTCGCTACGGAATTTTATCGGCATCAGCTCGGGGAAGTCCGGCTTGGGCAAAAGGGCTTTGCAAAATTCTAAACGGCTTGCGCCCAAGCCGAACTTCATGCGTTCGGTTGCGCCTCTCTTTGAATTGTTATCCTGGAAGGACCTTCCCTCGCACTGGCAGCGATTCTTGTTTTGAGAGGTGTGCCCAGCGCTAGGGAAGGTCCTTCCCATTAGACTTGGGTTGGTTGAGATGTACAACTCACATTAGACTTGGGTTGGTTGAGATGTACAACTCAGGATGACAACGCCGAGGTGGCGCTGCGAGCCGACTCTTAATGAGATTCGTTTTGAGATTTCTTCTTCGCCAGCAGAAGCGCGTAATTCTTTCGCGCGATTTGGGTGTTGGGATCATCCGAGCCTAAAGATTTTTCGCAGATCTCCACCGCGCGGTGAGCCCAACCGTGAAACCCGTTTTTAATCCCGAAGGGATGACATGTTTATAGCATTGCGGTGTATTTTATTTTTCAAACGCCGGAGGCGTGGCATGTGATTGCATCATCGGCGCGAGCACGAAGCCCTCGCTTTACATGTCACGCCTCCGGCGTTGGGAGAGTTTTTTAGATTTCTGGCTAGAAACATTTCATCCCTACGGGATTTTAACTGCACGAGAAGGTTTACGAAGCCGAGGCCTTCATCTTCGCCAGCAGAAGCGCGTAATTCTCTCGCACGATTTGGGTGTTGGGGTGGTCTGCGCCTAAAGATTTTTCGCATATCTCCAACGCGCGGCGATAGAACGACGCAGTCTCCGCATACTTGCCCTGCGATTCCAACAATGCGGCCAGGTTGTTCAAGCTGCTCGCAACATCGGGATGATCCGGCCCTAGTTTCTCTTCACGAATCGCCAAGCTGCG
>CAYNDW010000007.1:0-11839 GCA_964395375.1 uncultured Cytophagia bacterium | reverse complement strand
CCGGCCCTAGTTTCTCTTCACGAATCGCCAAGCTGCGGCGATAGAGCGGCTCGGCTTCCGCATGCTTGCCCTGCAATCGCAGCAATCCCGCCAGGTTGTTCAAGCTCGTTGCGACGTGCGGATGATTTTCTCTCAAATGCTTTTCAACAATCGCCAAGCTGCGGCGATAGAGCGGCTCGGCCTCTGCATACTTGCCCTGCGATTGCAGCAATGCTGCCAGGTTGTTCAAGCTCGCCGCAACCTCGGTATGATCCGGGCCATAAGCTTCTTCATCAATCGCCAAGCTGCGGCGATAGAGCAGTTCGGCTTCTTGGTATTGCGCACGAGCATGCAGATAAGCTCCAGCCTGATTCAGCAAGAGGCTCACTGTTTTCAACGCCACTTCGTGTTCTTGTGCAAACTCGGCGGCCAAGAGGCTGTGCCTCAGCCATTGACCGCAGACTGGCCAGGAACGCACAGCATCGCTGTCATAGGGAAACACTTTTGCGAGCACGGCCACGATTGCTTCCACCCATTGCGGCTTTTCTTCTTGCGCAAGCCGGTCGCGCGTCACGGCTTGCACCAAACGATGGAGGCTGAGCGCCTCGGGCGTGGCTTCGAGCAAAGAGTATTGTCGCAAGGCCATGATGGCTTCATCAAAAGCCAACTCATCTATGAGCGCCGCGAGCGTGGGCGTTTGAGCTTGCGCTTGCTGCACGCCCTGCCACAAACCTTTGCGCGGAATTTCTTCCGGGCTAAGAAAGGCGCACAAGTGAAGCAGCGCAGTGGCGCTTGAAGTAGCGCAGGCATCTTTGCCTGCAGACAAGATGTCTGCGCTACGTTCTCCGGCGGTTGAGTTTTGCGTTTGCACTTGTTGGAACGCCAATTCCCACGTGGTCGCAACCGTGTGCGCATAATCGGTTGCGGGCCGGCCGCGGGCGAGCAGCTTGCTTTGTTGCGTGCGAAACAGGGCGAAATATTCCGCCAAAGTTTTTTGTGCGGCGTTGCAATACGCCGCGGCTTGTTCCAACGCCAAAGGCAAATCGCCCAAAGCCTCGGCCAATGCGTTGGCCTCGGGCGTCGCGCTTTCGTTGGCGCGGCGGCAAAGGAAGTCGAGGGCCTCTGGCCGGCCAAAGGTTTTCACGAGCAGAGCCGTGGCTGCGCCTTGCCAATGCGCACTGCGCGAAGTGATGAGCACATGTCCCAAGCCGGCTTGCGGCACATACCGCCGCACGGTTTCAAGGTCCGTGGCATTGTCAAAAATGAGCAGCCAATTTTTGCGCTGATCGAGGCTGCGCTTCACCGCGGCAATCGCAGCGTTTTGCTCGGCCGCGTCTTTCTCCGGCAAGTTGAGGGCGTGCGCGAGGGCGGCGTAATCACCGGCCAAGGTGTTCGGCTCTTCCGCGCGCAACCACCACACGAGATCGTAGTTTTCAGCAAAGCGATAGGCATACTCGACCGCGAGTTGGGTTTTGCCCACGCCGCCGAGACCGTGCAGCGCTTGCGTGAGCGCGGCAGCCTTGCCCTGCGCAAGCGCCTCGCGCAGGCTGTGCAGCAACTCCACGCGGCCGGTGAAATAGGGATTGCGCAGATGCGGGAGATTCCAAATCGCGGGTAAGCTGCCGGGGAAACGCGGCGGAGGTGTGGCCGGCGCAGTCGCGGCTTGGGGAAATTGCGGCGCCATCTTAGGCTTGGCGCGTTCAGTTTTGACGCCGGCGAGCAACGCGGCTTTGGCCGCGGCTTCGTCCATTCCGAGAAGATCGATATACACGAGCGGCCGCAACATGCCTTCGGGTTTGCATTCACGCACGCGCACGGGCAAGAGCGTTTTGTCTTTGCTCGTGGAATCTTGCGCAAACGCGGCGGCCCATTCCGGTTGCGTATAAAGCGAGGTGAGATAATCGGGGGAGAACACGGCAATGGTGCGCTCGGCCTCGGCTGCGGCGCGCTGCATGTCGAGCACGAAATTGGAGCCGGGGCGAAAGTCCCACGCTTGAATCGTGGTGGTATAGCCCGCGTCTTCCAATTGCCAGGCGATCCACTCGGCCCACGTGCGGTCCGCGCGATTGTAGCTGAGGAAGAAATCTTTCATAAGCCCAACCTATTTGATTTCACCCAAAAACTCAAGCTTGACTTTTTCATATAACGCTAGTACAATAAGCCATTGAGAGTGAGTAAATCCTGGACAGTTCCCGTTGCGTTCCCTTCCGTATGGTGGGCCATAGCCTCGGGACAAATCGCTGTTCAGGGGTCACTCTCTTTTTATTTTAGGGGTACACCTGCTCGTAAGCGATTTTCTTCTGAAACACCTCGTACCACTCCGAATCTTTCATTTCGTGCTTTCTAAAAAATCCCCAAGCGAAAAGATCCACGGCTTGCAATAATTTGTTGTCGTGCGATTCATAATGGTTGATGGTCAACGGGACCTGCGGCGGAATTCGCCCTTCCAATTGATTCAGCAAGTAGGCATTAAACTCGTTGATTTCTGCTTTGCTTTTGCTGCGATCGACTGTGAGCATGACATATTCGCGCGCCTGGTCGAGCGGCAGGTTTTTGAGCACAAGCTGTGCGGTGAAATTGTAGACGCGGCTCGCGTTGAGTTGGAGGTGATTGACGAAACGTTGCTTGTCCAACACCACGGCGTAAAGGCTGAAAGGAATATGTGCAACGAGACGGTAGAAATACTTCTTGACGGCAAGCGAAGTTTTCGCGCCTTTGAGCTCGGTGACGAGATCGTGTTGCGGGACATTCTTGCCGTAGATTTTATGGCGAAGCGTGCGCGCGACGGCTTTCTCAATCGCCTTCTTCGCCGCGCTATCTGGCAGGGCTAGAATCGTGATCACAAAATGCCGCGACACGCCGGAGCTTTGAAAGCCGTGGCCGAGGTTGCCGGATTCATCGAGGAAGAGGTAAAGCATGATTGAACTCCCCGTTCGTCTAAAAACATGAACGCAGATGTCCATGAAAAGGCTATGCCCATTTTCATGTCATCTGCGTTCAGAGGCTGTTGCCAGAATTAAGCGAGCGCCAACTCCAGCGGCGCGGGCATCTCCGGCGTGAAGTGCGCCTTGCCGTTTTGCGCGGGCGTTTTGATTTGGGAGAAATCCGATTTGAGGTAGGCATTGGGGTCGTGCTCGAGCGCGCCTTGGGGCAGCCAATCCCATAGCGGGCCGAGGTCGTGTTTGATGCGGTCGAGATAGAACTGTGGAATCTCCGTAGTCTCCTGCTCGAAGAAGCGGCGTAGGGGCCGGTCGGTTTCGAGGCGCTCGCGCATGGCGCTGTGATATTTGATGCGGCCAAAGCCTTCGGAGGACACGGCGCGGATCACGTTCATCCATTTGGGAATGCCGCCTTCCATCGCGCTGAAGCGTTTGGCAATGGCGCGCCACGAGAACGTATAGCGCGTCAAGTCGATGATGTGATCATAAAACTCCGGCCAGGAATAGTTCTTAGGCTTCACGTTCATCGCGTGATGATTGTTCAAAAAGTGAAAGGGGAAGGGCAGCACGCGATTTTCGCGTTGATAGCCGAGATTGAGCTGCGCGGCTTGGCCGAACGCGGAGAGCATCGAATAGCCGGGGAACGCGCCGGGCGACATGTCCACAAAACGCTTGGTCAACTCGAACGGCTCCGCGCCTTCGTCGGAGTCGAGGCCGAGCACGAAGTTGGCTTGCAGATAGGGAATATATTTCATGATGAGATTGATGTGCTCGGAAACTTGGCGCACTTTGATCATGCCGTGCGAGGCGCCGGTTTTCGATTTATTGCCGAGATCATACCACGACTCCACCCCCGGCAAAATCGCTTTGAAGCCGTTGCGCTGGAGGCGCTTGAGATGCGGCTCCGCGAGCAAAGATAAACTGCTCTCGGCAATGAAGTCGATGCTATCGGGCGGCACCACTTCTTCGATGGCGTTCATATAATCATCGAAGCGCACGCCAAAGTTGGGATCGTGCCAGCCCACCACCGGACGCTTCATGGTTTTGAGCAGGAAGCGCAGGTCTTCTTTCAAAAGGTCGAAGTCGAGCGGTTGATAGGGCACCGCGGCGTCGATGCAAAAGCTGCAAGTGTAAGGACAGCCCAAGCTGCCGATCATCGGCACGAGTTTGAGGATCGGGGCTTTGCGCAAGGTAGGCTCGATAAATTTCCAGCGCTCGCGCACGCCGGGCAGAGTTGCAGGCTGCTGCGCCGATTCCAAGCGCACGCCGAGCGGACGATGGCGCGCGCAATCTTGCAGCACCGTGCGCAAGATGTTTTTATACGTGAACCCGAGCACGTATTCGAAATACTTTTGCGCGTCTTGCGGATAACAGCGCGCATGCGGCCCGCCGAGCACGGTGATCGCGCCTTTTTGTTGAAATTGATTGCTCAACGCGTAAGCGAGTTGCGCGGCTTGCGTGAACGCGCCGATGAAGACGAGATCGACTTTGTCCGGCAATTCCTCGAGCAAATTTTCAAAACCGGTGTAGCACACGAAGTTGACGTCGTGGCCTTCTTCTTCACACCACAGCGCAATGATTTGCGGCATGATGCTGGCGAGATTGGCATTCATAACCCGGGCGAACAAGGCGCGCGTCGGCGCTTTGGTCACAAGATCGATGACTCCGATACGGAGTTTGCGCATCGTGACTCCCTTCAGATGGGATGAGAAACGAGTCTCGAGAGAATACTGCGTCCTGGCAGTTCCAACGCCCCGTGCGGCTTTCTCTCAGAGGGATTAAACAGTGGGTGAACCTTGCCTCGTGGTAAAACCGTGCAAGGGAAAAGTGATTAGGAAAAAATTAAAATAGGATGCGGATGAGCCAAAGCCCCAAACTCAAAGTGATTGCGATGATGAGAGCGATTCTAAAGAGAAACGGGGAGAGTTGCAAGCGATAATCCCGCTGCACGGCTAAACGCAGGAACAAACGTGCGCCTTGCACGAGCAGCACAAGGGCTACGGGTAACGCGAGGGGGTTGAGCGCCGTGGCTTTGGAAATTTGCCCGTGGCCGAGAAAAAGAAACGCGCGCGTCATGCCGCAACTGGGACACGGCACGCCCGTGAGATTTTTGAACAGGCAAATCGTAAAGCGGCTTTGTTCAAACGGAGGCACGAGCAGGCTCACGAAAAAAATGAGCATGATTGCGATCAGCCCCGCATACGTTTCGAAGCGCTGGGATTCGGAGTACGACAGTTGGCGGTTGAGGAATTTCATGTCTCGGTAGATTGCAAAGCAAAACTATTTTGGGCAAGGCGATGGTTTAAAGTTCGGCAAGGCCGCGGCATTGTGGTGAATGCAAACCACGGCTTGGCCGTGGTTGAACGTGGCTGTGCTTCAAATCCCGAAGGGACGCGGAACAACTTTGGGTTACTTGCGGAGAAAAGTATTCCGTCTTTGCTTCACCCAATCTTGCGCAGGCGGCGGCTTCATGATGGGCGGCTCTTGACTCACATGAAACCAGCCCGGCTGCGTTATGCGCAGTTCTTCATAATAAACGGCGAAATCGCCGGAATGAGCCAGCATATCTTCCATTGCCATGCTTTGCTCCATGCCTTCGCGCCAAGCGCTTTTCTCCACCGTGCCGCTGACGAGATAATCATTTCCAATCACGCTGGGATCGTTCTGGCGAAACATCGCGGCGAGCATGCCTTCGATTTCATGTTTGTGCGCAACAAGCAAGTCGCACGCGGAGCAGAAGCGGCAGGTGTAATTGAGCGCGAACACGAAGCGCGGCAGCACGTGAATCAACAACGGCAACTTGCGCTGTCCGCTTTTTTGCGCGCAGAGAGGACAGCGCGAAATTTTTTCGCCGGGATAAGGATTGAGCATGAATTTGTAGCGCGGCGGCAGTTTGCCGAATTGCGTTTTTTTGCTGGTGGTCATGTCGTTTCCTTTGAGCAATAAACGAGTGCAAGGCAGAATGATTCGTCGGCAGAATAATTCTGTAATCATGCTGCCGAAAAATTATTCTGCCTACTTGATTCCAACTCGTGCAAGTTGGAAAAATTATCTTTTATCATTCGACGCAAGATAGAAGGCGCTTCCCCCAAAGTCAATGCTCGCGGCGCCTCCTAATGAGTTTTGATTTTCAAATTCGGTAATCCCCCAAAAACATGTCATTCCGAAGGAAGCCTTTTAGGCGCTGGGCATCAACTCCAGTGCTTAAAAAGATTCCTACTGAATGACACGTTGGGGGCGCACCTCGTTACCGATTTTGATCGTCAAATTTCATTAGAACTCTCACGAAAGTGAAAAGCTTTTGTCGCGGCCGTTCCCTTTTCGTGGGAAAAAGTTTTCGCTTCTTTGCAGCGCCTTCAGTGCAAAAAAATTAGTGCTCCAGCTTTTCCCTTGACTTTATAAACGCGGTTTGACTTATTGAGCAAAATTTTTCCTCGCTTGTGAGTGTTCATACTCACCATTCGGAAAGGATCAACATGAAGCCGCGCCTATTCCTGCTTTTGTTCATCAGTCTTTTTGCTCAAGCATGGGCACAAGCACCCGCAAACAAAACCGAGACGCGCGTGCCCGGGCCGCAATATCAAGCCGGCGCGCTGCATAAGTTTTTCTTCGGGCCACATCACCGCAACTTGTGGACGATCCCGATTGAAGCACCGATCTTGAACCTGGAATCCTTCGCGGGCGGACTCACGCCCACGAAAACGGGCGGCGGTTTTCAAACCAAATCGCTGCGCTTCAAATCCGGCGACGGGCGCGAGTTTGCGTTTCGCTCGCTGGATAAAGATCCGAGCAAAGTATTGCCGCCGGATTTGCGCGAGACCGTTGCCGCCGGCATTGCGCGCGATCAAATCAGCAGCGCGCATCCGTATTCTGCGCTCGTCGTGCCCGGCCTCGCGGAGGCCATGGGCGTGTTGCATGCGGAGCCGCAATTGGTGATCATGCCCAACGATGCTCGCCTCGGCGAGTTCGGCAAAGAGTTCGCGGGCTTGCTGGGCTTCATCGAAGAGCGCCCGGCCGACGGGCCTGACGGCGAGCCGGGTTTTGCCGGCTCGGATAAAATCGTGGGCACCGATGAATTGTTTATGGAGATGGAAAAAGATTATGATGATAATGTCGAGGCGCAGGCGCATTTAAAGGCGCGGCTGTTGGATATTCTCGTAGGCGATTGGGATCGGCATGCGGATCAATGGCGTTGGGCGCGATTTAAAAAAGAGAAAAAGAACGTGTGGCTGCCGATTCCGCGCGACCGCGATCAAGCGTTTGTGAAGCTTGACGGCTTGTTGCCCTCGTTGGCGGAGCAACGTCACAGCGTGCGCCAGTTAGAAAATTATTACAAAAGTAAACCGGACATTATCAGCCTTACGCATTCCGGTCGCCACATGGATCGTCGTTTTTTGAATCGCTTGTCGTGGGATGATTTCAAAGCCGTGGCCGATGAAGTAACGGGCAAGCTCACGGATCAAGTGATCGATCAAGCCGTGCGCCAATTGCCGCCGCAAGTTTATGCCGTGGGCGGCGCCGAACTCGCGCAACGAATCAAGACGCGCCGGCAATATCTACCCAAAGCCGCAGAGCAGTTCTATAAACTGCTCGCGCAATATCCCGAAATCGTGGCCAGCAACAAAGCGGAGTATGTTGAAGTGGAGCGCCGCGACAACGAGCAGGTAGCCGTGCGCATCTTCAAACGCGACACGCAAACCGGCGAGAAGCGCGACGACCTGCTGTTCACGCGCACATTCAAACGCAGCGAGACGAACGAGATTCGTTTGTTCACGATGGGCGGCAAGGATAAAGTCGTGATCAGCGGCCCGGCCAAGAAAAGTATTTTGGTGCGCGTCATTGGCGGCAAAGGCGAGGACGAAATAGTCGATCAAGCGCAAGCGCAGACCGTGGTGTATGACACCGAGACCGGCAATCAATTCACTCCCGGGTCGCACACCAAGCTGCGCACCGGCAAAGTCGATTCAATCAGCAATTTTCGCGAGAACAAACCGCTGCAACGCGACTATAGCTTCGACGCTAAGACGGTGCCGTTCTTCGCGTTCACGCCCGACGACGGCATTTTTCTAGGCATGGGCCTCGTGCGCACGCAATATGGTTTTCGTAAAAAGCCGTTTGCGAATACTCTCGGCATTGCCGGAAACTATGCGTTCAAAACGAATGCGTTTCGCATTCGCTACGGCCATTATTTCGTGGACGCCATCGGCCTGTTGGATTGGAGCATGGTGGCGCAGGCGACAGTGCCGCGCGAAGTGCGCAACTTCTATGGTTTGGGCAACAATACGGCGCGCCTAACGGATTTGGAGAAGGACGATTTCTATCGCGTGCGCTCCAAGGAATATCTCGTGGGCACGGCGTTGCATTTTCATTTTTCGCGCCGGTTGGTAGTTTCCGCGGGCGGTGCGTTCAAACATTTTGACACGCAGTTTGAAGACGATTCCACCTTTGTGTTCAAAGTTCGGCCTTATGGCCTCAAAACGCCTTCTGTGTTTGAAGTAAACGGCAACTTGAAATATGACGGCCGTGACCGGGCCGTGGCAAGCAGCAAAGGCGTATATTTTGAAACCGGCTTTTCCTTTTTTCCCAAAGCGTTGGACTCGGATAGCACGTTCAGGAAAGGCTTTGTGGATGCGCGTTTTTATCTCTCTCCCGCAAAGGCGCTCACACTGGCATTTCACGGTTGGGGCGCAAAGGCTTGGGGCACGTTTCCCTATTATGAAGCCGTATACGTTGGCGGCAATCGCTCACTGCGCGGCTATCTGCGCGAACGTTTCGGCGGCGATACCGCGGCGCTCGGCAGCGCGGAATTGCGGCTCGCGCTCTTTCGCCCTAAGCTCATCGTGCCCACGGACTTTGGCGTTTTCGCTTTCACGGATGCGGGCCGGGTGTGGCTCAACGATGAAAGCCCGGAAGGCTGGCACACCTCCGCGGGCGGTGGCATTTGGTTCGCACCCATCATGCGCGGCTCGACTTTTTCAATTGGTGCGGCGAGCAGCTTGGAAGGGTTGCGGATTACGGCGGGAGCTGGGTTTGGATTTTGAGGTTTTGTCGTTAGATCAACCCTTCAACTTCGGCCTCGTCGAGGTTGGTGGAAACGGCTGCCCCAAATTTTTGCTCGCAAAAAAGCGTTTGGAATAATCGTTAACTGATTGCCCGTTTGCCCGTTTGCCCTTGCACTAAACTTACGCAGGTATTGTAAAACTAAGCTTACAAAATTTTAAAAAAAACTTGACTCCGAGCACGATATTTCTATATTGCCACTTGTTGTGTTGGCGCGCGATGGTTTCGTAATTCAGTTGGATCTAACCTGTGCTTGGATTACGGACATGTGAGTGTGGGTTGCTGTGGAAGTCACGCCAAATTTTCCCGCCTGTTTTCTTAAGACATACAAAATGGATGGTGCCGATAGCGCAGGCAAAGAATTTTTGCCTGGCCTAACGGTTTTTTTATTTTCGGCCTAGTAGAACGCTGGAATTAATTTCCCGTGAGTAGGTTCCAAAATCCTCCGGGCCGTTTTTCATTCTGCTGCTTTGATATTGTGCGAGCGATTTTATATAGGTATGAGGGCATGTTGGCGCCGCGAATTTTCATGTATTGTAATGCAAGCCGCGGAGTGGGACGGACTGCGCAAACGCTTGGCATTGCGGCCTCCCTGTCGCGAGCCATGGCGCATAGCTCCATCTTGGTGCTGACGGATTTGGCCATGATTGGTCGTTTCAAGCTCCCGGAGCGAGTCGACTATGTGCATTTGCCCTCGCTTAAAAACGCCATTACCAATTCGTCGAAATATGGCTTGCGTCCGGAAAGCAGCGACATTGTGCGCATGCGCCAAAATATTATCACCAGCACGCTCAAAGCGTTTCGGCCAGATTTAGTTTGGTTGGATGATAGTCTGCTCAATCTGCCGGCAGAAATGCATAAACTGCTCAAGTGTCTGGCCGTGGACTTGCCGGAAGCAAAAATGGTTTGGGGCTTTTCCGATACGCTGGGACATCCGGATCACGTGCTGCGCGAATGGGCCAGGCAAAACACCGGAGAAATTTTCGAGCGTTTTGGCGATACGATTTTTGTCTTCGGCGCGCAACGGTTTTTTGATCTGGCGAAAGCGTATCGCTTGACCGAAGCGGTCGCGCGCAAAATAGAATACACCGGTTATTGGACGACCCCGGAAAAGCCGCCCAAACATATCGGCGCGAAGCTTAATCAAGCCGGGCGGCGTTTGCCGTTGGTCCTGTTGACGGCGGAGGGGGGAGCCAGCGATTTTGATTTCGTGGATACCTACTTGCGCTTTTTGGAGAGCACGCGCGTGGAAATTTATAGCCTCATCATCGCCGGGCTGGGACTCAGCTCCGCGGCGAAACATCGCCTGATACGGCGCGCGCAGGCTTTGCCGCGGGTCAGTTGCAAGCGTTTCAGTAAGCATCTGTTGTCTTATGTTCAATCCGCGGATGCGGTGATTTGCACCGGCGAATATAATATTACCAGCGAAGCTCTCGCACACTGCAAAGCTGCTTTGCTGGTGCCTCTTGCCGGCGAACAGCCGGATAATTTTCACCGGGCGCAATGGCTGCAAGAACGCGGTCTCGTGTCCGTGAGCCAGCGCGAAGATTTTCAACCCGAAACGATTGCCGCGTTTCTCGCAAAAAGTTTGTGGCGCAGCCCTCGGCTCGTTTCTCAAAAAACATACGAAGAAATTTCGTGTGACGGTTTTCAGCAAATTACGGAGCGCATCCAAGAACTCATCGGTTATTCACCACAACTAGAGGCGATTCCCGCCTCCTAAGGGCCAAGTCTGGTCGGCCCTTAGGCATTGCCTTCGTTTCATTCCTAGACGATGAAGCGAGGGCCGATCATTGCTTTTGGCTTGGCCGTGTCACTCAACTTAGCACTGGAATCTCGATGGCGCACGGAGCAGTCACAAAGTTTTTGATTTATTCCCAAGACGGATTGGGCTTGGGACACTTACGTCGTAACGTCAACATCTGTTATCAGATTAAAAAACGTTGCCCGCAAGCCTCCTGCTTAATTATCGCTGATTCCCCGGTCGCGCCCTTCTTTAAGCTTCCACCGCATTGCGACTTCATCAAAATTCCTACGCTAGTCAAAGTTGACACCGGCATCTGGCGTTCCGAACGCTTGTTGCTGAACAATCGTGAATTGTTGGCGCTCCGCGCGGACGTGATTTCCAACGTGCTTGCGGGTTTTCAGCCCGATGTTTTTTTGGTTGATCACATGCCGCATGGCGCGCTCGGCGAATTGCTCAAGCCCTTGGCCGAGTTAAGGCGGCAACGCCCGCGCACGAAAATCATCTTAGGCATTCGCGATATTTTAGGCGCGCCCGAGGTGATTCGGCGGCAATGGGAAAGCGAAGGGGCCTTCGCGGCAATTGAAGAATTTTATGACGCGGTTTGCATCTACGGCAGTAGCGACCTCTTCGATGCGGCAACGGAGTATCAGTTTCCACTCGCGGTGCGAGGCCGCGTGCGATATTGCGGCTATGTGTGCCGTGACGAAGCACAAATCGCCAACACCGACGGAGCGACGCTCGCGCCGAGCAATGGCCGCAGCGGGAAAAAATTCGTGCTCATCACCGGCGGCGGCGGCGCGGATGCCGCTTATATGATGGATCGTTTTATTGACGCGGTGCGCCTCCTCAAAACCGAAATTTCTTTTCAAGCTTTTATCGCCACCGGGCCTTTCGTCCACAAAGAGCAACGCAAGCTCTTGCGGCAAAAATCGCAAGACCTGCCGATTACCGTGGGCCGGATGGAGGGCGATAGCATTCGTTATTTTCGCCGCGCCGATCTCGTTGTCTCCATGGCCGGTTATAATACGATCAGCGAGATTATGCTCTTTCGGAAAAACGCCCTTGTGATTCCGCGCCCAGGGCCGAGCGCGGAACAAACCATGCGCACGCGGCT
>CAYNDW010000006.1:20018-27272 GCA_964395375.1 uncultured Cytophagia bacterium | reverse complement strand
CTATGATCGCGATGCCATGCGCAAGATTGAAAGCTATTCACCGGCGTTTACGCACAAGCGCGCGGCGGCAAAAAGTCATTGGCAAAGGCGGCGTAGTGAGTGAAAGAACAATTGCCCTCACGACCATCGAAATTTTCAGTTGCACGGTTGAACAAAATGTCCTAAAATTGTTTGCACGATGAGCATGCACAATCCACCACACCCAGGCGAATTCATTCGAGAAGTTTATCTCGAACCGCTTGGAATAAGCTATCGCACTGTGGCAGCAAAACTCCGGGTCGCGCCGTCAACTTTCAATCGGCTCGTCAACGGTCAGAGCAATCTCACCTCGGAAATGGCGCTGCGCCTGGCGAAGACGCTGGGGCGTTCGCCGGAAAGCTGGTTGATCATGCAGAACAATTATAACCTGTGGCAGACGAGGAAGACTCTCGACCTCGAGGAAGTGGAAACGTTGGCGCTCGTTTAAATCATGGCTTCAATTCGGATGACAGCAGCAAAGATTCGTTTTAATAACATTGGGCAGTCCGCGATTAGCCGCTCCCGCCAAATGCGAATTCTTGAAATGCACATGTTTTTCCCGCCGATTGGTCATGTTCAAATAATCGAAAAACGCGGTGGTGTTGGGGATTTCGTTATCGCTCTGAACTCCGCTAGGAGTGGAATGTTTATAGCGCGAAGCCATGTTGATTGCAAAACCTCAGCGGGGTGGCATGTGAGGATGGAAAGATGAATGCGCGATTGCGAGCGGCCACATGCCACGCCTACGGCGTTTTGAGGTTTGGGAGGAACGGCTTTGCTATAAACATGTCATCCCTCGCGGGATTAAAAGCAGAGGCGCGAGTTGGGAATTCATTTAGTGCATTTTTGTCGAGCGACCATTATTGAAGAGGCGATGCCCATGAAACCCTGGCAAACATTAGATGCGGTTGAACGCAACCCCGATAAAGTGAGCGGCAGTTGGGTGTTTCGCGGCACCCGCGTTCCCGTAGCCGCTCTGTTCGAGAACCTCAGAGATGGCGCGACGCTCGAACAATTTTTGGAATGGTTTCCAGGCGTGACGCGCGCGCAGGTGGAAGCGGTGCTGAACTACGAAGTAATGGAATTGGCGGACGCGGTTCACGCATGAAGATTTTATTCGATCAGGGTACGCCTGTGCCTCTCCGGCGACATCTCGTCGGGCACGTGGTTGATACGGCTCATGAGCAGGGCTGGTCAGGTTTGGCGAATGGAGATTTGCTCGACGTGGCCGAGCAAGCCGGTTATCAACTTCTGGTCACGACCGATCAAAACTTGCGCTATCAGCAGCAATTGGCTGGAAGACAAGTCGCTATTCTCGTGCTGCTCTCGACTTCATGGCCGCGTATCCGCGCGCGAGTCGATGAGATTTGCGTTGCGGTTGACGCCATCGCGCCGCACGATTACATAGAGATTCCGATTTAGAATGAAGGCCGTTGCTCTAAACTCCGCTAGGAGTGCAATGTTTATAGCGCGAAGCCATGTTGATTGCAAAACCCCAGCGGGGTGGCATGTTGGGAATGGAAAGAAGAACGCGGGATTGCGAGCGGCCACATGCCACGCCTACGGCGTTTGAGATTTTGGAGGAGCGGTTTTGCTATAAACATGTCATCCCTTGCGGGATTAAAAGCAAAGGCGCGAGTTGTGAGAGGGATGGGCGCGCGCAAGTTTCTCATGGAAGAGTACCGACTGGCAACGGCGAGTTTGCTTGAGAATAGAAGTGCCGCTAGGCTTTGCATTGAAGCTATGATTTTTGTTCATCGCGGACGAATACCAAATCGTTTATGAAGGCCGTAGATCGGAGCATAAAGATGACTAAGGCAACCGGCGAGTATCTTTTTGTCATGGGTGATGGAGACAAAATACGCGAACGAATTGAGTATTATCTTCTAAATGGCGAAATAGAGAATCTAAAAAGGTTTTCGCAAAACCTGACGGATGGAGTCAACCGGATGAAGTTATTTGCAGCCTCGACTATGAGTGCAGAAATAATAATGGCCGGAGGCGATGATATTCTGATTCGTGTTGAAAGCAAACGATACAACAAGGCTTTTGTAGAACAACTGGCCGAATCTTTCCGATCAACAACAGGCGTAAATTGTTCGTTTGGCATTGGAAGAACGGTTGAGTCTGTATATTTAAATTTAAGAAGGGCCAAAGCTTCTGGAAGTGGGAATATTATTGACGACGAGGTCGAGTGATGGCTAAATCAATATACCTCTTCGCTACATCGGAGAGACCAGATCAATATCTCAATCCTATTGTTCATTGCCTTTTAGAACCTGGGCTTGGAATTAACAAAGTTGTCTTGTTCCATATCAAAGGTTTTGATGGCGGAGTTGCAAACAAAGATCTATCAGAGAAAAAGGGACTATCAGGTGATTTGCTGCGCAATGTCCAAGTTCTACTCGATAGCTTGGCCAATTATGGGGAATATAGATTTTTTACTGGCGAAAAGGCCGGAGAAAGAAAACTTCTTTCTGAAGTATACGATTCAGAGCGAGTAAGGGCTATTCAATCGTTGTACAAAAAATGCCTGGACAGAGAAATTAGTTGGGTTAATTCGGACATTAAGTACTTAGATTTGAGAAACGAGCTCAAGCGGATTCAAGCAACCGAACCAGAGAGTATCTTTGATGTGACCGGTTCATCGAAGGCCCATTTGGGTGACATTTTATCGGTGAGCATTATAGAAGGCATTCGAGAAATTTATACATTTGATTTTAAAATTAAGCCTGACCACGATAATCCCTGGACGATGCTCATCCATGATTTAAACCTTGAGGCGCAGGAGAAGCGCAAGTATAAATACGTTAATATTGTGGACACACATTTCTTTAGAGAATCATCTAACTCAATCTTGATACGCACGCCTTCGATTAAAATATCCAATATAGCGGCATTCGTCTTCCTGATTGCGATGTTAGTTGCTTATTTTGCTTTTGGGCAAGTGAATCCATTTGTTCAGGTCGCGTATATTTTATCGACAGTCGCAAGCTTGCTTTCACTTTACTTTAACTTTTTCCCTCCGAGAAAATGAAACCCACCACCACCCTAATCCTCGCTCTCATCGTCCTCGCCGTCGGGGCGTTTGTTTATTTTTATGAGATCAAAGGGGGAGAGGGAAGAAGCGAAACCGAGGAAAGAGATAAAAAGATTTTCTCGCTTGAGGCGGATTCGGTGAGGGCGATCTCTTTGCAAGAGGCGGGCGTTGCGTTTGAGAAGCGGGGCAGTGTTTGGCATCTCGTCTCGCCGGTGCAATCTCTCGCGGATGAGGGCGCGGTGAGTGCGTTGCTCAGTCGCATTGAGTCGGCCAAGCGCGAGCGCGAGATTAGCAGCAGTGCGGCGGAGTATCGCAATTATGGTTTGCTGCCGCCGAGCGAGATGATCGTGCTCGAATATCAAAACAAAAGAGACACGCTGTATTTGGGCGATAAAAGCGCGACGAATGCGATGGTCTATGCGCGTCGCGGCAGCGATCCGCACGTGGTGCTCACGGAAGCGGCGGTGCTCACGAATGCGCAGAAGAGTTTGCTCGATTGGCGCGATAAGAGTTTGATGAAATTCGAAACGAACGACGCCGTTCGCATTTCACTCACCACGCCGAGCGGACGCTTTGATCTACACAAAGAAGGCGAGAAGTGGCAACTCGATGCGCCGCTTCAAGCTGAGGCTGAGGCGAGCAAAGTCTCGTCAATCTTGAGCAAAATGAGCTACAGTCGCGTGACCGAGTTCGTGGCCGAGAGCTTCGACGATACCAAATATTATGGCTTGGATAAACCGAGTTATATTTTTACTATTACGCTCGGTACGAATAACGCGCCGCGCACGATGCAATTTGGCCGTCGCACGGGCGTGGGATATTACGCGCACGATCCCTCGCGCTCGCAAGTGTTCCTCGTGGATAGCACGGTCGTGAACGAGTTGAAAGTCGATGCGATGGCGCTGCGCAACAAGCGCGTCGCGAATTTCGAAAGCTTCCACGCGGATTATCTCAGCCTGCAATACCCCGACACGTTGATCGTGTGCGAGAAAGATACGGCCTCGCAATGGCGTTTGACCTCGCCGGATTCCGCGAAGGCCAAGAGTTGGAAAGTGTCGAACCTCACCGGTGTGCTTGCCGATTTGCAAGCGGTGGAGTTCGTGGATGCGAATACACAAGAGCTAACGCTCTTTGGACTTGATAAACCCCGCGCTGCGATTCTTGTAAAAGAAAAGGGCGCTGAACTGGCTCACGTGCTGATTGGCAAAGCGAAGGGCGACCGGGTCTATGTGAAATCAGCGAACAGTCCGATGGTTGTGCTCGTGAATAAAGCTGAAGCCGATCGCCTGATTGTAGCCGTGAGCGAATTGAAAGAATAAAGAGGAGTCGTTGTAATGACATGTAGGAAAGAAACCGAGCTGAACGGCAAAAAGTTCAGTATCGAAACGAATCGCGTGGCGCGGCAGGCGGACGGCGCGTGCTGGGTGCAACTCGGCGATACCATTGTCATGGCTACTGTGGTCGGCGCGGATGAAGCCGTCGAGGGCAAGGATTTTTTTCCATTGTCCGTGGATTATCGTGAGAAGGCGTTCGCGGCCGGAAAAATTCCGGGCGGATTTTTCAAGCGCGAAGGCAAGCCTTCGGAGAGTGAAGTGCTGTCCGCGCGTTTGATCGATCGCGGCATTCGCCCGCTCTTCGCGGAAGATTACAAGAACGAAGTGCAAGTGATGGTGTCCGTGCTCTCCGCGGATAAAGAGAATGACCCCGACGTGCTCGGCATTTCTGCGGCCTCGACGGCGATTTTGCTCTCGGGGCTGCCGTGGGAAGGACCGATCGCGGGCGTGCGTGTCGCGCGCATCGAGGGCAAGTTTGTGGCGAATCCCACGCACGAGGAGTTGACGCAGAGCGATATTGACCTCGTGATCGCGGCCACCGAAGATTCGATTCTCATGGTCGAAGGCGAAGCGCAAGAAATCAGCGAAGCGGAGATGGTGGAAGCGTTGGCGTTCGGACAGAGCGTGGTGCGCGACCTCATTCAAGTGCAAAAAGCCGTGGCTGCAGAGGCGGCGAAGCCCAGACGCATGATTGCATCGGTCGCGGCGCCCAATGGTTTAGAAGCGCGCATCAAAGATATGATTGCGCCCAAGCTCAACGAGCTGCTGTTTGACGCAGACCGGCAAACGCGCCGCAACAACATGAAAGAGCTTTATAAGAACACGACCGCGGCGTTGCAAGCCGAGTTTCCGGAGAGCGAAGAGATTGCGAAAGAGATCATTCACAAGATCGAAAAGCAGCTTGTGCGCAAAATGATCGTCGAGAAAGGCCGCCGTCTCGATGGCCGCGGGCCGCAAGACATTCGTCAAATCACGTGCGAAGTCGGCGTGCTGCCGCGTGTGCATGGCACGAGCCTCTTCACGCGCGGACAAACGCAAGTGCTCGCCGCGATCACGTTGGGCACGAAGGTCGATGAACAAAAGATGGACAATCTCGAAGGCGAATATTATAAGAGCTATATGCTGCATTATAATTTCCCGCCGTACAGCGTCGGCGAGATTCGTCCCGCACGCGGCCCTGGCCGTCGCGAGATTGGTCACGGAAATTTGGCGGAGCGCTCGCTCAAACCCGTGATGCCGAATGAAGGCACGTTTCCCTACACGGTGCGCGTGGTGGCGGAGGTGTTCGAATCGAACGGCTCCTCCTCGATGGCAACGGTGTGCTCCGGCTCGCTCGCGTTGATGGATGCCGGTGTGCCGATCAAAGAAGGCGTTGCGGGCATCGCGATGGGCTTGATCAAAGAAGGCAACACCACGGTGGTGTTGACCGACATTCTCGGCGATGAAGATCATCTCGGCGACATGGATTTCAAAGTCGCGGGCACGAAGACGGGCATCACCGGTTTTCAAATGGACATCAAGATCAAAGGCATGTCCGCGGCGATCATGGCCGAAGCATTGGAGCGCGCGCGCGTGGCCAGGCTGCACATTCTCGGCATCATGAATCAAACGTTGAGCGCTTCGCGTCCGGAGCTTTCGCAATATGCGCCGCGCATCATCACGGTGAAGGTGCCGACGGATTGCATCGGCTTGATTATCGGGCCGGGCGGCAAGACGATTCGCGAACTCACGGAACGCACGGGCACGACGATCGACATCAATGACGACGGCGTGGTGACGATTGCCTCGGTGGATGCGGAAGCGTGCGCGCGAGCCGCGGCGATTATCGAAGGCATGGTCAAAGTTCCGGAAGTCGGCAATACTTACAAAGGCACGGTGAAAGGCATCAAAGATTTTGGCGCGTTCGTCGAAATTCTGCCGGGCCGCGAAGGTTTGCTGCACATTTCGGAGATCGACCACAAGCGCATCGCGCGCGTCGAAGACGTGCTGAAGATGGGCGACGAGGTGACGGTGGAGCTGCTTGAAATCGGCGATAACGGCAAATTGCGGTTGAGCCGGAAATCGTTGCTGCCGAAATAACTTTGTGTGATTGCCGCTTCTCCTCGAATGTCATTCTGGAAGAATCTTTTTTAAGCACTGGAGACGAACTCAGAAAGGGGGCTGTGCTCGTTTCATAAAAAGATTCCTACGGAATGACATGCTTGAAGGAGAAGGCGGCAAAATTTTTTTTGCACTTATAAAAGAGTTTCTGGCTCTCTGTGATCGATCAAACCCAACATCAGAAAACGATATTGCCGAACGGCGTGCGCGTGGTGACGGAGCGGATTCCGCACGTCCGTTCGATTTCACTCGGCCTTTGGATTGAAGTCGGCACGCGCGATGAAACGCCGGAGGAAAACGGCGTCTCGCATTTCATCGAGCACATGATGTTCAAAGGCACGGCCCGCCGCAATTCGAAAGAGATCGCCGAAAGCCTCGAAGCGGTCGGCGGCCATCTCAATGCTTTCACCGGCAAAGAAGTCACCTGCTATTACGCCCACCTGTTGGATGAACACCTTCCCATCGCTATCGACGTGCTTACTGATTTGCTCACCGATTCTCTTTTCGACCTCGGCGAAATGAACAAAGAGCGTTCGGTGATCATCGAAGAAATCAATGCGGTCGATGACACGCCCGAAGATTTGATTCACGAGCTTTTTTTCAACGATCTTTATCCTGATCATGCGCTCGGCACTTCGACGCTCGGCACGCGCGAAACGGTTTCGAAATTCTCGCGCGAGCAACTGTTCTCGTTCACGCAGCGGCATTACACGCGCAACCGCATCGTGGTTTCGGCGGCGGGCAATGTGGAGCATGAAGCAT
>CAYNDW010000006.1:15402-20008 GCA_964395375.1 uncultured Cytophagia bacterium | reverse complement strand
GAGCGTTTGCCGAGTAATGGGCCGCGCAAAATGATCACGCCCACGGCGAAGCGCAGCTTGGGCACGGTCAAAGAAGACGTCGGCGCGCAAACGCACATCTGTCTCGGCACGCGCGCGCTGCGTTTTGATGATACACGCAAGTTTAATTTTCTAGTTATGAACACACTGCTCGGCGGCGGTATGAGTTCGCGCCTGTTTCAAAACATTCGCGAGAAGCATGGCTTGGCTTATTCGATTTACTCGTTTCATGACTTCATGTACGACACCGGAATTTTCGGAACGTACATCGGAACTGATCCGGAGCGCGAAACGCAAGCCGTGAAGCTGTTAAAAGAAGAACTGGCGCGTCTGTGCGATGAAAAAGTTTCGACGGCCGAGTTGGAGCGCACGAAGAATCAATTGAAAGGCGGCTTGCTGCTCGGCCTCGAAAGCTCGAGCAGCCGCATGAATCGTTTGGCGAACATGGAAATGTATCTTGGCCGCTATTATTCGCTCGATGAAGTCGTTGAAGGCATCGAAGACGTCACTTCTGCGGACATGCAAACGCTCGCGCAGGATTTGTTTGAAGAAGAGCAGCAAACGTTGACGGTGATTCGGCCTTCGCAGGAAGGAAGCGAAGAAGAAGAAGAGTAAGTTTATGGCGTCGGCGCTCGCAGTGTTTTGAGCGCCGCCCTCCAACATGTCATTCTGTAAGAACCTTCCCTCGTGCTCGGTATACATCCTATTTGAGAAGTGTCTCAAGTGCGAGGGAAGGTTCTTCCAGAATGACACGTTGAGGAAAGGCTTATTCAACAAAAGAGCAATGCTTTAGATTTCAAATTTTCAATTTACAATTTTCAATGCTTCTCAAAACATAACCCACGGTTTCGAGCGGTTCACCTCAAGCAAGAGGGAGGAGTCATGCTGATCGGCGTTCCCAAAGAAATCAAAACGAATGAGAATCGTGTTGCGTTGCTGCCCGTCGGCGCGGAATTGTTGAAGGCGCACGGCCATGAAGTTTGGGTTGAAGCCAATGCCGGAGTTGGCAGCGGCTCTTCAGATGAAGATTACAAGCACGCGGGCGCGAAGATCGTTGCAAGCCCCGCGGAGATTTACGGCAAGGTTGATATGATCATGAAAGTGAAAGAGCCGTTGCCTTCGGAATATCCTCTTCTGCGCGAAGGCCAACTCGTCTTCACGTACTTTCACTTCGCCGCCTCGCGCGAGTTGACGGAGGCGGTGATCAAATCGAAGTGCATTGCGATTGCGTATGAAACGGTGCAGACCGCGGACGGCGCGTTGCCGCTGCTGATTCCGATGAGTGAAGTCGCGGGCCGTTTGGCGATTCAAGAAGGCGCGCGTTGTTTGGAAAAATTGCACGGCGGTCGCGGCGTGTTGCTCGGAGGCGTGCCGGGCGTGGAGCCGGGCAATGTCGCAATTATTGGCGGCGGCGTGGTGGGCTTGAATGCCGCGAAAATAGCCGCGGGCATGGGCGCGCGCGTGACCATTCTCGATCTCAATCTTGATCGCCTACGTTACCTCGATGACATTATGCCGAAGAACGTGCAGACGATGATGTCGAATCCCGTGAACATTCGCAAAGCGATTGCGCAGGCGGATCTCGTGGTCGGTGCGGTGCTCATTCCAGGTGCGAAGGCGCCGCGACTAGTTACGCGCGAAATGTTGAAGCTGATGAAGAAAGGCTCGGTCATCGTCGATGTTGCCGTCGATCAAGGCGGCTGCGTCGAAACGATTCATGCGACGACGCATGAGAACCCTACGTATGAAATCGAAGGCGTGGTGCATTACGGCGTGGCGAACATGCCAGGCGCGGTGCCGATGACGTCGACGTATGCGCTCACGAATGCGACGCTACCGTATGCGTTGAAGATCGCCGACCTCGGCTATCCCGCATGCGTGAAAGCATCGCCCGCGCTCGCGAAGGGCGTGAACATCGTGCGCGGCAAAGTCACGTACAAAGGCGTGGCGGAAGCTTTTGGCTTGCCATACGCGGCGTTAGAGGAAGTCATCAAGTAGATCGTATTGTACCGGGTGGAGTTTCAAATGAAGCAATCTTCTTCAAAAAGAAAACCACGTGTCTACGTGACTGCGGAAGAGCGCGGGCTCGGACGTGGAGATAAAGCCGCGGAGTCGTTGGCCGTGTACACACCAACGCGCCGACGCACGGTGTCGAGTGCGCCTCGGCGCATCGCGGGCATCTCGGCTTCGAACGAAGTGTGGCGCTTCGCCGCGCGCAACGATTTGCTCACGCATTTGGAAACCGCGGTGCGTTTGGCAAAGGAGTGCTTTAAAAAGATCGATCAGTTCAGCTTCAGCTATGACGTTGATCCGGAGATTGAAAATGAGAGATGGATCAACCTTCATGCTCGGATCAAGGGACCTTTCGACGAGTTGTTGCAAGAAGATTTAGCCTACACACGCGCGATGGCGCGAGCACTTCCTCCCGAGAAGCAGACGCTCATTCGTTTCTTCTCCAAAGTGGAATGTGAAGCATGAAAGGCGAAGAATTTCTCGCAGTTGCCAAAGCGATGCTGCCATTGCGAACGGAAGCTGCATTTCGGTCGGCGATTAGTCGAGCATATTATGCCTTGTTCAATTCCGCAGCGCTGCTCTTGCGCGAACTGGGGATTGCCATTGTGCAAAGTCCGAGCGGGCATGGGGACCTGAAGCATTTTTTATTCAACTGCGGTGTTGCTCAGGCCATGGACTTTGCTCGAGTTCTGGATGAGTTGCGCACTAAACGCAACCTTGCCGACTACAACATGGAGACAGCTATTTTTCAAAATCAAAACGATTGCTCTTGGCTTGTTGCGAAAGCGGAGATTGCGATCAAAACTCTGGTAACCTTCAAACACGAACCTCTGCGTACGCAAATCCAAACCGGCATTCAAGACTACGAGCGCAAGATCAAATACTCGTAGCTTATGTTCGCGGTGGAGAAAAAATGAATAAGCCCTCTCCCTTGCAGAAGAAAAAGACGAAAAGCGATTACGACGCTGCGAGCGAACGCTTCTTCCGTGATAAAGTCAAAGATAAAGCCGCTGAGTCGTTGGCCATGTACACACCAACGCGCCGACGCACAGCGTCGAGTGCGCCTCGGCGAATCGCGGGAATTGCGGCTTCGAACGAAGTGTGGCGCTTCGCCGCGCGGAATGATTTGCTCGCGCACTTGGAGACCGCCGTGCGCTTGGCGAAGGAGTGCTTTTGGCAGGTTGGAAAGTTGAGCTTCACTTATGATATCGATCCCGAGATTGAAAACGAAGCGTGGATCAGCATTCATGCGGATATTCAAGGTTCGCTCGACGAGTTGCTGCAGCAGCATTTGGCTTATGGCAAAGCCCTCGTTCGCGTTCTACCGAAAGCGAAGTTGCCGCTCATTCGTTTTGCTCCAGGCTTGGAGTGAGAGATGAGGGGAGCGGATTTTCTCGAGGTTGCCAAGGATTTGGCGAAAGCGCAATCTGAAGCGGCGTTGCGCTCTGCCCTGAGCCACGCTTATTATGGGCTCTTCAATGCGGCCGCGCAAGTTTTGAATGAGTGGGATTCGTCGTGTCCCAAGGTCCAGGCGCGCATGGTGAAGTTCGAAATCGCTTTTCGAATTGCGAGAGTGAACGAGTCACGGACTTCGTTCATTCTTTAGATGAATTACGCTCGCGACGGAATCAGGCAGACTATAACATGAAATCAAAGGCTTTCGATAATCGAACGTACTGTGCTTTGATCGTTGCCAGCGCGGGGGTGGCCATTCAAGCTTTGGCGGAGTTTCAACGCGAACCTCTGCGCCAACAGATGCAAGCCGGCATTCGCGAGTACGAACGCAAGATCAAATCATCGTAACTCATCTTTTGGGCGGAAATGAAAATGAAGCAATCTTCTTCTACCAACAAAGCAAATCTCAAAGTTTACCCGACCGCGGAAGAACGTCAAGCTCAGCGCAAAGACAAAGTCGCGGAGTCGTTGGCAGTTTATACGCCGATGCGCGGCCGCAGCACGATGACGGTGCGTCGCCGCATCGCGGGCATCTCGGCTTCGAACGAAGTGTGGCGCTTCGCCGCGAAGAATGATTTACTCGCACATTTGGAGACGGCGGTGCGTTTGGCAAAGGAGTGCTTTCGGCGTATTGAGGGCTTCCATTTCACCTATGATATCGATCCGGAAATTGAGAATGAGTCTTACATCACGATTCGCGCAACCGTCTATGGAACAGTCGAAGAACTTTTGCCGCAAGATTGGGCGCTGACGCAAGCACTGGCTCGTTCGCTATCTGGTGAGGTTTTGAAGAAGATTAGTTTTTTTCCAGCCGTGGGGTAGCTTATGCAGGGCCGTGAGTTTATCGAGATCTCCAAGAATTTAGTGCGGACGCCGACGGAGGCTTCATTGCGATCTGCTATTGGCCGAGCTTATTACGCCGTGCTCAATGCCGGGGCAGAACTCTTGGTTGAGTTAGGTTTTCACGTCCAACAAGGGCCGGGCAAGCATGGTCAGATCCACAACTATTTTTTTAATAGCGGCAATAAGCAATTGCGCGATTTCTCTGTGTCGTTAGCGGAGTTGCGCAGAAAACGCAATGAAGCCGATTACGACATGAAGTCAAAAAGTTTTGGCAACA
>CAYNDW010000006.1:0-15392 GCA_964395375.1 uncultured Cytophagia bacterium | reverse complement strand
GCGCTTTGCAAGTGGCTCTTGCCGAACTCATGCTTCAAACTCTGGCGGTATGCCAGCAAGAGCCTCTGCGCCAACAAATCCACTCGGGCATTCGCGAATACGAACGCAAGCTCAAACCCTAGCTGCATCTTCCCCCGCTATGAAACTCCGCGTGCCACACACTTATGTTCTGCTTTTCATCCTGCTCCTGCTCGCGGCACTTTCCACGCACTTCATTCCTGCCGGCGCTTTTGATCGCATTCAAAAAGAAGATCGGCAAGTCGTTGCTCCCGACTCTTATCATCGCGTTGCTCCCAATCCCGCGAGTGTGGTTGATATTTTCATGGCGTTCCCAAAGGGTTTGCTCGAAGTCAGCCACATCGTGTTTTATATTTTTATTGTGGGCGGCGCGTTCGGCGTGATTGCCGCAACCGGCGCGATTGACGCGGGCATACATGCGTTGGTGCGTGTGCTTGGAAAATTTCAGAGTGCGGTCGTGCCGGTGCTCACGTTTGCATTTGCCGTGGGCGGCGGAACGTTCGGCATGGCCGAAGAAACGCTGCCGTTCTTGCCTGCGCTCGTGTTGTTGAGCCGCTCACTCGGCTATGATTCATTAACCGGCGGCGCGATTGCGCTCGTCGGCGCGAACGCGGGATTTGCCGGAGCGTTTCTCAATCCTTTCACCGTTGGTGTCGCGCAGGGCATTGCGGGCTTGCCGCTGTTCTCCGGTTGGGAATTTCGCTTGGGCGTTTGGGCGCTGCTCTCGCTCGCAACTGTGCTCTATGTTTCGCGCTATGCGAGCCGTGTTAAGCGCGAGCCGCGCACCAGTCCGGTGTTCGAGCTTGATCAACAAAGAGCTGCTTTAACAGAGAGCGAAGGCAACACGAAGCTGCAAACACGCCACGCGTTCGTGCTCATTCTCTTTTTGCTCACTTTCGTCGTGCTCATCCTCGGCGCAATGAAATGGAGTTGGGGCATCAACGAGCTTGCGGCGCTCTTCTTTGCGCTTGCTATTATTGCCGGGCCTATCGGCGGGCTTTCTTTGAGCGCGACCGCGGAGAAATTTATCGCAGGCGCGGCCTCGCTCACCGGCGGCGCGTTGGTGGTGGGTTTGGCGCGCGCCACGTTGGTGGTGTTGACGGAAGCGCAAGTTATCGACACAATCATGCTCGCGCTCTCGAATGTCGTGCGCGAGCTGCCCGCGCAAGTGAGCGTGCTCGGCATTTATATTTCGCAAGTCTTGCTCAGTATCATCGTGCCTTCCGGCGGCGGGCAAGCGGCGATTTCGATTCCATTGCTCGCGCCGCTTTCGGATTTGCTCGGCGTGACCAGACAGACGATGGTGCTCGCATATCAATTCGGCGACGGCTTCACGAATATCTTTACACCGACGCAAGGTTATTTCATGGCGGGCCTCGCCCTCATCGGCATTCCGTGGAATATTTGGGCGCGCTGGCTTTTGCCGCTGCTGATGATTTGGCTGGCACTCGGATTCGTGGCTTTGCTTCTCGCGCATGCGATTGCGCTTGGGCCGTTTTGAGAGTGATAGAGTTGTGATTGTTCAGCCACGGCTTGGCCGTGGCTTTAGTTATGTTCTTCGTGATTCTTCTCCTTGTTGATGGCTGCATTGTTCAGCAAATGTGATGCTGCTGCCTTCGAGATAAAACTATGGCCAAGCCATAGTTGAACGGTAACACGGTTCAATAAACAAAGCCACGGCCCAGTCGTGGCTGAACATTGCCGACCCCGTGCTCGCCGAAACTCACACGAGCGACCTGTTGGGCGGCTTTGCTTTGATTGATACCCATGCAGACTCATCCCGTCATACTCTCGTATCATTTGGTCGATCGTCGTTTTGATTTCGGCCTCACGTGGGTTACGCCGCGCCAATTCGAGCGGCAAATGGCTTGGCTAGCCGAGGCGGGATACTGCACGCTTTCGCTCTCCGCTTGTTTGCAGCCGCAATTTCAACTTCCACCCAAAGCAGTTGTGATCACTTTCGATGACGGCTATCGCGCTTTGATGAAGCACGTGCTGCCGGTGCTGCAACGTTGCGGCTTCGTTGCCACGGTCTTTCCCGTGGCAGGATATGTCGGCGAGCAGAATCGCTGGGACTACAATTTGTTTTGGCGCAGAATGTGGCATCTCGATTGGAATGAATTGCGCGAGCTATTGGCAGCAGGGTGGGAGGTGGGCAGCCATTCGATGCGGCATGCCTATTTGCCTGCGCTGGCGCACGAAATGTTGCGCGAAGATTTAAGCCGCTCACGCGAAGCGCTCGAACAAAACTTGCAAATTCCGATTCGCCATCTGGCATTGCCCTTTGGACGCGGCAATCTGCGCGTGCTCGAATGCGCGCTGCAAGCGGGCTATGAAAGCGTCGCGACTTTAGGGCAGGAGTTTAATTTTGAGAATGGAGCTTATTGCGGCAGCGCAGCCGCGGGCGCGAACCGCAAGCTTCATCTCTTCTCTCGACGCGGAATCTATTTGCATGATACGTTGCACAGCTTCCAACGCCGTGTGCGGGCGCCGAAAGATTCCCGGAGTGAGCGCATGAGACAACGAACGATTAGTATGTTTTCGTATGGAACGGTGATGGTCAAGGCCTTGGGGCAGGGAGAGCACGGATAGATAGGTGTTGATTTCTTCGAAAGAAATTCTAGACTATGGCTTGCGCGAGTGGGTACTGTCCAAGAGGACAAACAGCGGAGAATGAAAATGAACGATTATCAAAGTATCATTACGATCGAGCCGGGAAAGCGAAGCGGCAAACCTTGCATTCGCGGCATGCGTATTACGGTTGGTGATGTGTTAGGATGGCTGGCCGCGGGCATGACCCATGATGAGATCATGAGCGATTTTCCTGAAATAACCAGGGATGATATCCGTGCTTGTTTGGCTTTCGCGGCGAATCGGGAATCTAAAGCAAGAATTCTAGCTTGAAGCGATGAAGTTACTTTTTGATCAAAACCTCAGCTATAAACTTTGCAATCGAGTGCGCGAGGTTTTTCCAGGTTCATCACAGGTTCGCTTGGTTGGTTTAGATCAAAAGGACGATGATGAAATCCGGCAATATGCTCGACAAAACGAGTTTGTCATCGTTACGCAGGATGCCGATTTCTCTCTTCTGAGTCTTCTATATGGCGCTCCTCCTAAAGTGATATGGCTGCGCTGCGGCAATCAATCCACTACTTTTGTTGAGAAAGTGCTTCGCGATCATGAAACGGAGATCCATCTTTTCTTTGCAGATGACAAACTTTCCAGCTTGGAAATCTATTGAGTTGTGATGCGCTTGAGGCAACGCGCATGGGCCAGGCCGGTTTAACCATGAGCGGTACCAAGGTAATTAGCCCTTGAAAATTAAGCCAAACTTTCTCAGCTTGAGCACGTGGTGAGCCAGGAAAGTGCGGAGCAAAAATGAACACACGCCGAATCAAAAAGCAATCGTACTCCATGCGAGAGGTGAGCCAGATCACTTCGCTGAAGGCGTATGTTTTGCGTTACTGGGAGACCGAGTTCGAAGAGTTGCGGCCGAGGAAAGATCGTCACGGCAACCGCAGCTATCGCATGGAAGACATCAAGCTTATTTTTCATCTTAAAAAATTGCTCTACGAAGACGAGTACACGATTGCGGGCGCGCGCCGGCGGCTCAAGGCTTTGGAGAAAAGCGGCCGGCAAATGGATTTCTCCTTTGAGCGCTTGCGCCAGGAAGACGCCGTGTTTGAAATTAAAAAGGGCTTGCACGAAATTCTCACCCTGCTCGATAAGCGCACGACTCCGGAAACGCCTCAACAAAAAGTTGTTGTCGTTGCGAAACGTAAGCAGCGCAAGACCTCGCCGCGGCTCCAGTTAGTGTCCGTTCCGACAAGCTCGGAAAGCGCTGCTGCCAACGGCATGTTTTTTTCTTCCGATCCCATTGCCGACCACTAGCATTGTCCAGAAAAATTCCCCACGCACCATCAAGCTCTCGCCGTCGTGACTTCTATCATCTTCGAATCAACTGGAAGTTGATCTCCTTTGCGAGGCCCCATGAAAACATCATATAAACTCGTAGTACTGAGCGCGTTTTATTTGTGCCTGTTTCAATTAACGTCCGAGGCTCGCGCGCAAGCGTTGCCTAAACCGTCGTGGTCAAAAAAACTGAGCGCACGCACGGTCTTTTTCAATGACGGCTGGTCGCGTGAGTTTTTGCTTAAAAAGCCGGCGCAGGTTGTCGCCATGCTTCAGCTTTCCGCTAGCACAAATTGGGAAGCGACGGATCGTCCAGCGGCGTTGCTTTCCATCGCAGTCGATGGGCGGTTGTGCTCGCATTTGGTGACGTATGCCGGCAAAGAATATCATCTCTATGAAGTGCATCTCGGGCTTGTGCCTGCGGGCGCGCATACTTTGGAAATTTTGCCCGCGGATACGATTGAAGCCAAAGTAAATCTGCGCATCGTGAACGTGCAACTCGACGGGTATGAAGAGAATCATGAGGACTATCCGATCTTGGCGCACGCGCCCATTCTCTTTGGCCGACGTGAAATGTCTAACACCGATGTTCCGCTGGCGCTCGCTTATGATAAGCGCGAAACCGGCGCGAACGAGAATCGCCGCTTGGCGAGCATCGAATACACCATGATCTTCAGCAATGAAGATGGCGGCACGCCGCCGGTGGGGCTGGTGCATTATTGGGGGCGTTACACGGACATTGAATGGATCTATCGCGTGGAATTTGCGGCGGACGGCAAGAAACGTGAACGCGCTTTTTTTCAAGGCCTCGATCACAAGACACTGCCGTTCCGCGGAGGGCTGGAGAACGAGCAGCCGACTTTGCAGGTTGTCACTTTGAACAATTTGTTTTCGGATAGCTTGACGACGAAGCTGCGATTTTCTCTGCCACCGATTTTGCAGATGCCCACGGAAGGCCCGCGTGAGCGTTTGATGCTCGAGGCGCCATGGACCTGGCAGGTGAGCGCTAAAGAGGCGCGGCGCGAGCGCGGCCGCGTGGCAGATTCGCTCGCCGTTTCCGATTTGCGGCATTATTTGTTCATCGAGTTTGCGGCGCAACCGTTGGATACGGCGCGCGCGGGCGGCGGTTATTTCGTGGCGAAATATCGCAATCAAGAGTTGGAATACGCTTCGCATTTAGGTTCGCCCCGGCTCATTATCAATTCCAATCATGCGTTTGCGCGACAGACCGCCGTCCCGTTGCTTTCCCATACGAAACCCGAAGACCTCTTGCGCTTGGATTTTGTTGCCGATGAACGCGGCGGGCCGATTGCATTGACTGAAATCTCCGGCTTGTTCTCTTTGGATGAGCAAGATATGCCGCGCAATTGGCGTCCGGGCTGGCGCGGCCGTGTAGAGTTGCAGCCGGGCGAGCGTGTGCGCTTTTATGTGGACGGCTATCAAATGAAACGCGCGAAGATCATGCGCTTGGCGGAAAATTGGTTTTTCAAACTTGACCCTTGGTTGCAAGGCAGCGTCGAAAAATGGGGCGAGGGCGAAATTCATGAAGCCCTGTGGCCGAAAGTGCGTATGGGTGCTTCGTGGGAAGAGCAGGGCTTTGCGGGATATAGCGGCGTCGCGTGGTATCGCACACAATTCCGGCCTGAGGTTTCCTGGCGCGGCGAGAAACTCTGGCTGGTGTTAGGCAAAGTCGAGGGTGAAATTGAAGTCTGGGTCAACAATAAAAATGTCGAAGTTTCGCCTCGTTCGCAAGATTCGCTCGCATTGCCGTCTCGTCGCGCGGATTTAACTGCGCACGTGCTTTTTAACCAAGAGAATAGTTTGGTGATTCGAATAAAGGGCAATGGTAGCATCGGAAAGCCGGTGGGCATTTCGAATGTGCCAGAAGCATTGCTGTTAGAAGGTCAAACGCAGACAAGCTATTAAGGGGCGAAGCCACCGGTTGAAATATATTTCGAGCGCCCTTGAAATTTAACTTGCATTTTTATGGTGCCGCCGGTATTATCCGGCCATCATTTTATAAAGTCAGGGCTGATCCCGGCCCGCCTGTTGATCATGAGCACAGGCCTAGACCACACGACAGGAGACCACAGTGAAATCCCCCGACAAGTGCAGGCAAGGTGATGGGGATGGAAAAGAGCGTGGAGGGAGTTTCATCGAAATGTGTTTCACCCAGGCGCAAAGCGGCGACGAAAAAGCACGATATGATTTATGCGCGTATGTTTGGAAAGTCGCGTACCGCAGAGCGCTGAGTTTAGCTTTACCTTCGGTCTATGACCGGCAGGATTTTGCGCAAGATGTGGTAATCAAACTGTTGGAGCAGTTGCCGCAAATTCGCAACTTGAAACATTGGTTGGTTCGAGTTTTCCTGGGCGCGCAAGCAACCGCGTATCGGAAGTATCATCAAAAGCATATTCTCTCATACGAATTTATTTCCGATAAGGGCGATAGCTCGTTCGAACTCCGGCAGCTCGCTTGCCTGGAAGTTTCCGAGTTACTCCAGGGTTTGGATTCGCTGGAGCGCGAGATACTTTATTCGCGCTATATCGACGGCCATTCATTCGCTGAAATCGCTAAAATTCTGGATACGACCGAAGGCGCGGTGAAGACCAAGTTTTGGCGCACCAAAGTTAGTTTACAAAGGCTGTTGGCTTCTAATAGTGGGGAGGCTCACCCTCATGACTCTCAATCGCATCGAACATAGGGAATTGTTGCGAGCACTGCGTTTGGAAGAGGCGATTCCCTATGAGCTAGTTGATCGGGCCACGGAGCACATTGCCGGCTGCCCTAAGTGCCAACTCGTTTTGAAAAAAAACAGGCATCTGAGGAAGAAATTAAATCCCATGTTAAGCGCCTCGCATCCGGTCGCGGAAGAGTTGTTGGCGTTTTTGACCGCGGATAATTCCGCGCATGCGCAATCCGCCGCCGAATCTTTTCAAAGTGTGAAGACGCACGTGGAGACCTGCGCGTTTTGCCAAAGCCGGGTGCAGCACTTGCGGGGCGAGATCCGGCAAGTCGAGAGCCTCATGCAGAACGCGGCGGAAGAATTAGCCTTCGAGCATGACTATCAACCGTTTCAATCCGCGCACCGCCCGCAACCTCCAAAAAGAAAAATGTTTTTGCCGCCCATGCCTAAGGCGATTTTGCCCGTCGCCGGCGCCTGTGGGGCGCTGTTGCTGCTCTTCTTTCTCAGCCTCTCGACCCGGCCCAATACTTACGAACTGGCGCAAGTCAATTCGGATCGTTTAAACGTGTTTCCGATCGAGCGTGGAACCTCCAGCGCGGAAGTGAGCTTGAGGTTTGCGGAGAGCTTCATCAATGACGGCGATTATGACCAAGCCCGGTTGAAACTGGTTGAAGTTGATGAACGCAAATTGTCGGAAGCGCAGCTCTTGCGCGCGCGGCTCTGCGATCTTATGTTGACCCTGAAATCCGCGCACCGCTCTTTCATTCATCTTTTTCCTCATTTTGAAAAATCCGAGGTGCGGAAGAGCCTGGAACTGATGGAGGAAGTATTAGCCCGGCATCCCTCGGCTGCCGAGGGGAATGAAGCCTATTGGGGGTTGGCGCACTATTACTGTGCGAAAGCCGATCTCATGTTGGACGACGAAAACAGCGCAGTTGCTCATCTCCAAAGCGCTCGTTTAACCGCGCATCTGCGCCGACTTGAAACGGACGAGTTGCTGCGCGTGTTACCGCACAAAGAATAAGATCGTTGCTCAAACGTCCTGCCTAAATTTCTATCATCTCCTTGCGATTGCAACCTGTGGTGCGGTTCGACGTATCAAGCGTCCATTGCAAGCCACGGGTTTCAGCGCCAATGCCTCCCCCGATTGACGTTGCGCCTGCTGTTTATCCATTCTTTCCACCCCTACCAAACGAGGAGATGCTCATGCGAGTTTTACGCTACACGTTGCTCCATGCTTTGCTCGCCGCTTCCGCTTTTGCCCAATATCAACCCGGAGTGAATAACAACGTCACCCTGTTGGGGCATCAACACAAATACAATGAGTATTCGAACCTCTGGGGCTACACCGACGCGCGCGGTAATGAGTATGCGCTGCTCGGAACGGACATCGGTCTTTCGATTGTCAACATTACGGATCCCACCAAACCGGTTGAAGTAGATTTTGTCCCCGGCCCTGGCCCGACAGCTTGGCGCGAGATCAAAGTCTATAAAAATTTTGCTTACGTCGTCAGCGAGGCCACCGCCCCCGAAGAATTTACCGGCATCCAAGCCGTCGATCTTTCGACGTTGCCCGATTCCGGCTCTTTTTTTTATTCCTCGCATTGGCCCAACGTCGGCACGCCAACGGTCCGCGCACGCGCTCACAGCGTCAGTATTGATGAAGAAGGGTATCTCTACATTCAAGGCGGCACTGCCACGGCAGGCACGGGCGGAGTTAACGGCGGCGTGCGAATATTTAGCTTGGCGAGTCCGCTCGTCCCCGTTCCTGTTGGTTACTATAACCCGCGTTACGTCCACGATTCCTTCGTGCGCAAGCATCTGCTCTTCAATAGTAATATCCAAGAGGGCGGCCACCTTGACGTGGTTGACATTTCCAACCGCGCGGCTCCTCGCCTGCTCACACAAATTATCTATCCCCAGGGCTTCTCGCACAATTCCGGCACCACGGAAGACGGCAACTATCTCATCACCACCGATGAGATTGCGGGCTACACGATGAAGGTGTGGGACATTCGCGTCTTGTGGGATAATGATCCGAGCAACGACAGCAATATTGAGTTGGTCGCAGAGTATATCGGCGACCCGGCGCAGATCGCGCACAATGTTCATATTCGCGGCAACCATGCTTATCTCTCGCATTACGTCGAAGGCGTGAAAGTGTTGGACCTCAGCAATCCGCGCGACCCGGTCGAAGTGGGATACTATGATACTTACCCGCAAGCCGGCGACGGCTTCAACGGCGACTGGGGTGTGTATCCCTATTTTCCTTCCGGCAATTTCGTTGCTTCCGATATTCAAACCGGCCTTTACATTTTCAAATTCGACGCTGTGGCTCCCGGCGGCGTGCAAGGCAAAATCACGAACAGTGGAACCGGCGCTTCGTTGGATAACGCCACCGTGTACTTCGTCGAGGCCAATAAGAAGGTCTCGAGCGATGGCAATGGCGATTATCGCCTGCGCTCCAATGCCGGTTTGCATACGCTGGTTGTCTCACGCGTCGGCTTCTTTACGGATACGATGCAGGTCGATCTTCCCGCGGGCGCGAGCAATCGCGTATTTGATATTCGTTTGCGTCCGGAGAATGCTTTCCTCGCCGTGGATGCCGATACCGTGCGAGTGACGGTCGCGCCCGGCGTGATCGCGCAAAAAACGCTCGTGCTGCGCAACACGGGCACGGGAACATTGCGTTACTCGTTGCGCGATGTGAATGCTTCGGGTGTGCTTGCCTCGCGGCAAATTCCCGACGTGCAACTCGTATCGGTCTTGCAGCAGCGTCCGCTGCAAATTGTCGAATCGCCCAATGCCGCGGCTTCCACTTTCTCTGTTGCGGATTTTAAGGAAGCCATTTCCGATCCAGCTCGTGATTCTTTCGGAGGCCCGCGTCCCGATATCACCAGCGTGCTTGCGGAAAAGACGAGCACCGCAATCAATCTCAAAATAAAATTCGCGCACCCGGTTGACGTCGATAGCTTGGTGACCAGCTTGACATTGGATACGGACAGCGATCCGACGACGGAAGAGCATTCGATCGGCATCTTCTTCAACGACATCGGCCCGGAGTATGATATCATTATCAGCGTTCCTCCGATTCCGCCCGTGGGCGCGCCTGCACGCAGCGTTATTATCTTCGACAACGTGCATGGCGGCGCGCCGATCACTCGCGCTAATGCCGTTACCGTCAACGCCGACAGCTCGATTTCGGCGACGATCTTTCTCTCCGAGCTTGGCAACGATGACGGCAACATGAACCTCGTCGCCGGCGCATATCATTTCGCGCGCACGATCAACAATAGCCCGACCTCGTTTGACGTCGCACCCAATGAAGGCCACGGCACCATTGGTTTGGATCCCAACGCCGACGCACTCTGGTTGAGCGAATCTCCGACGGAAGGAGCAATCACCGGCGTCGGTAGTGCGAATGTCGTGCTCACTTTCGACGCCAGGGAACTGGCCGCGGGAACATATCACGCTTGGTTGATCGTCAATTCCAATGATCCCGTCAATTTTCAGAAGCTCATCCCCGTGCGACTGCGGGTTGATCCCAACAGCGGCGTGAGCGAAGAAGCGCAAATACCAAACTCGTTTGCGCTCTTACAAAATCAGCCCAATCCGTTTTACGCGCATACGAGTGTTTCATATCAATTGCCCGCGCCCACGGAAATGACGCTGCAAGTGTTCAACCTGCAAGGACAATTGGTGCGCACATTGATTGCAGGCCGCCAACCCGCGGGTCGCAGTCATGCGGTTTGGAACGGCCTTGATCAACGCGGCGAATTGGTGGCGAGCGGCATCTACTTCATTATGCTCAAAACGCCCGAGCAAAATTTCACGCGCAAGCTCGTGTTTGCAAGATAGAATTGAAATATTCAGCCACGGCTTGGCCGTGGCTTTTTCTTTTTTGATGAGAAGAACAGTTCAACCATGGCTTGGCCATAGTTTGAATGAATCAAAACTGGATCACGATTCCACATAATAAAGCCACGGCTAACCGTGGCTTTATCTCCAACCTCGCATCGACAATCAAGGCCACGGCCACGCCGTGGCCGATCGCGCGTGTGCTCCTTTCCCTCCAAAATTATCTTTGGCATCCTCTCCTCGAATGGTTATATTCGCGCACAATCAAAGTCGCGATCTATCACCAACGCACAAAGCTAATTTGCCTCCCTCCTCCGAACTGCACACTCCCGGCGCTTTCTCCCTTTGGCTGCAACGCACGCAGGCCTTTGCCTTGTTCGCGTTCGCGGCCTTTGTTTGTTTCTCAATCGCCGGCTCGCACATTAGCCTCGGGCTTTTGAGTCTTTGCGTTATCCTTCAACTTTTTGGCTCTCGCGCTTTCGAAACGCGTTTTAATATTCCCCCCTTGAGGGGGGTTAGGGGGGTGTTCTTGAGGACGATGAGATTCGTAAATCCGCGTCTTGATACTTTATCATCAACATCTCCTTCCGCCGCCGAGGCGATCAACACCCCCCCCGCCCCCCTCAAGGGGGGAATTGCTAAAACCGCTTTCGCCATCGGCTTCGAATGGCCGCTCGCAGCTTTTGTGATCGTTTGCGTGATCTCAACTATACTCTCCGATCAGCCCTGGGATAGCTTCCGCAATCTTAAAAATCTCCTCACGATTTTGGGCGCATACACCGTGGCCTACTCGCTGCGAACGCATCCCGCGTGGCGCAAGCCCGCACTGTGGATTTTTATCATCAGCGCCACCGGCGCAGCGCTCTGGGGCTTGCTTGAATTTGCTCTCGGTCTTTCTCCCAAAGTCATGAGTACGCAATCCACCACGATGACGTGGGGCGCGATGTCGGCGATGTTTATTTTGATTACGCTCTTTGCCGCAACGCGATGGCCGACCTCGCGCGAACGTTGGGCTGCGCGCGTATTTTTTATGCCGCAACTCGCGGCACTTTTTTTTAGCCTCGTGCGCGGCGCATACCTCGGCTTCATCGCCGGCGCGCTTTATCTTTTTCATCGCTATTGGAAGCGCCTTTTACCCGCAGCGCTCGTGCTTATTCTTGTCGGCGTTTTATTCGCACCAGCATTACTCAAAGAGCGCGTCGCGAGCATGATCGACTTGCAGCATCCCACCATTCTCGTGCGCCTCCATCAATGGCAGATCGCCGCGCGCATCATTGTCGACCATCCTCTGTTCGGCGTGGGCTGGCACGATCTCGCCGGCCTCACGCGGCAATACGCGCAACCCGATCCGAATTTGCCCGCGGAAGTCAATCACGACATCTTTAACATCGGCCATTATCACAGCACCTACTTCACGCTCGCAACTTGCGGCGGTCTGCTCGGGCTTGCTGCTTTTGTATGGTTGATGATTGCCGTGTGGCGCAGCTTGGGCAAAGTGATGAGCCAAATTCCTGAAAACTTTTCCGAGGAGCACTGTGGTCAACGCGCCATTCCCCCCTTGAGGGGGGTTAGGGGGGTGTTCTTCGATACAAAAAAAATTTTCAAAACTCAAAAGAAGAGTATTCACACAAGCTTTGAAAATCGTCAACTCGTTTTCGCCTGCCGCGCGGCATTCCTCAGCTTTCTCGTCACCGGCCTCTTCGATTGGACCTTTGGCGATGCCGAAGTCGTCACCATGTTTTGGTTTGTGGTTGGCCTCGGTATGGGACAGGGAGACGAACAACCAATCGTGGCACGGGTAAGTGATCGCCAAGCCGGCTTCGCGCAGCCGGCGTAGAGAGCACATGTAATGATCAAGATCCTCTCGCTCTTTCTCAAACATTGGCAAAGCTGGTGCGAGCGCTCGGTCAATCGCCGCATCTTCGCGGCCACGCTCGTCATCGTCGCTTGCACGTTGCTCGTCAATCTCGTCCAATTCGCGCGCGAATTGTTCGTGGCGCAACGCTTCGGCACGAGCGACGCACTCGATGCTTACTTGATCGCTTATCTCGTGCCCTCGTTTGCGATCAGTGTGGTTGCGGGTACGTTCAGCTCGGCGTTCATTCCCACCTACATTCAAGTATTGGAAGCCGAAGGCCAAGAGGCCGCGCGCCGGCTCTTTTCAAAAATTTTGGCGCTTTGCCTCGCAACGTTGCTGCTGCTCATGATCATCTTGAGCCTGCTCGCAAAGCCAATGTTGACGGCGCTCGCTTCGGGTTTTCATGCAGAGAAGCTTGGCCTTACGCACACGCTTTTCTTGCTGCTCTTGCCGTGCCTCTTCTTCAGCGGCATGGCGAAGATCGCCGGCGCTGTGCTCAATGCCGGTGAAGCATTTGCCTTGGCCGCTCTCGCGCCTTTGCTCACGCCGGTGCTCGCTATCCTCGCGCTTTGGTTTTGGGGAGAAAGCAAAGGCGTTTATGCTCTCGCTGCGGGCACGCTCGCAGGCTTTGCGCTCGAAGCCGCTATTATGCTCTTGGCTTTGTGGCGCAAAGGTGTGCGCTTGCGCGTGCAATGGGATATTAAAGATGCGCGCGTGCAACAAGTGCTCGCGCAATACCTTCCGGTCGCCGCTAGCGCCGTGCTCATGACCGGCGCCGGGGTGATCGATCAAGTCATGGCCGCGATGCTCGCGCCGGGCAGCGTTGCCGCGCTGGGTTATGGCAACAAAGTCGTCGCGTTCGTCATCGGCCTCGGCAGCATGAGCCTCGGCACCGCGGTGTTTCCCTATGTCGCGCGCATGGCCGCGAATGCGGATTGGCGCGGCTTGCGGCACACGCTGCGCGCGTATTCGCGTTTGCTCGCGCTCGTCACAATCCCGACAACGCTCGTGCTCGTTTATTTTTCCGAGCCGCTTGTGCGGTTGATTTACGAGCGCGGCGCGTTCACGAATGCCGACACGAAGCTCGTGGGGCGCGTGCAGGCGTTTTATTTTTTGCAAATGCCGTTTCACCTGCTCGGCATTCTCGGCGTGCGCGTGCTCAGCGCATTGGCGAGAAATCAAAGCCTCATTCGCATCACCGCGGTGAATCTGCTCGTGAACGTTGCCGCGAATTATGTCTTCATGCGCCTCATGGGCGTCGCCGGCATCAGCCTTTCCACCAGCCTCGTTTACGTCGTTTCGATGTCGCTCATCCTGTGGACGCTGCACCGCGAGCTTGGCAAGCTTGAAATGACAAACACGTAGCGCAGACATCTTGTCTGCGTTTGGTATTTCAGCAGGCTGGAAGCCTGCGCCACTTCATTCTGAAACGACAAACACGTAGCGCAGACAACTTGTCTGCGTTTGGTATTTCAGCAGGCTGGAAGCCTGCGCTACTTCATTCATATTGAAACTCGAACGCAATGAACCCCTGCAACACCAACGACAAAATTTGGGATTACTATCAAAACCAAGCGCCCGAAGTGTTCGCGCTTTCGCAGCCGCGTTTTGATGCGATCATCAAGCGCATCGCGCGCAAGGCTAGGGCGCAATCTCCCGCAGTGTTGAACATAGGCGTCGGCAACGGGTATTTAGAAACGAAGATGCAACGACTCGGTTGGCGCGTGTATGCACTTGATCCCGACGCCAAAAGCATTGCCCGCTTGCGCGAACAACAGATCGACGCGCAACAAGGCTACATCGAAAGCTTGCCGTTCAGCGAGCGCATGTTTGACTTCGTCGTGGCCTCGGAAGTGTTGGAGCATTTGAGCGCGGAGCAAGGGTGCCTCGGCGTGGCCGAAATTGCGCGCGTGCTCAAGCCCAATAATGGCTGGTTCCTCGGCACGGTGCCTTATAACGAAGACTTGCTCGGCAATCAAGCCGTGTGTCCCAAATGCGGCGAGGTCTTTCATCGTTGGGGCCATCAACGCACGTTTGACCTCGCAACGATGCGTTCGGAGTTGTCGCCGCATTTTCATCATCTCGAAATCAAACGCACCGCGTTCGTTGCTCTGCGCGGGCGCTCTCTTGTAGGAAAGTTGAGCGGCCTCATGCGCAAGCTGCTCGCCTCGCGCGGCGTGCAAGTCGCGATACCGAGCATTTATTTCGCCGGACAAAAGCGAGCCGACGTATGAGCACACACGCGCACGAAATCGCCTCGGGCGCGCGCTTCGAGTTCGGCAAGAACTGGCGCGCGTTTCTTTACGGCTTGAATGAAGCAAAGCTTGCAAAGGCCGAAGCTTCGCTTCAGTTCATGCTCGGCGAGAAAAATTTACAGGGAAAAAGTTTTTTGGATATCGGCAGCGGCAGCGGTTTGTTCAGCCTCGCCGCGCGCAGATTGGGCGCGGCCGTGCATTCGTTTGACTATGATCCCGAATCCGTTGCCTGTGCGCAGGAGTTGAAACGGCGCTATTTCCCCAACGACAATCAATGGCGCATCGAAATCGGCTCCGCGCTCGATCAAAACTATCTCAACGCGCTCGGCCAATTCGATGTCGTTTACTCTTGGGGCGTGCTGCATCACACCGGAGCGATGTGGCAAGCGCTGGAGAATGTGCATGCGCTCGTTGCGCCCCATGGAAAATTATTTCTCGCGCTCTACAACGATCAAGGCCGCGGCAGTCGCTATTGGCATTGGGTCAAGAAAACGTATAATCGTTTGCCGCGCGGATTGAAGTTTCTCGTCTTCGCGCCCGCGTTTGCGCGCCAGTGGGGGCCGACCATGTTGCGCGATCTCTTGCGCGGCAAGCCCTTTCACACGTGGCGCAACTACGGCTCCGAGCGCGGCATGTCCGCGTGGCGCGACGTCAAAGATTGGATCGGCGGCTATCCCTTCGAAGTCGCCAAGCCCGAAGAAATTTTTTCATTCTATCGCGAACGCGGCTTTGAATTGCTCCAACTCAAAACCTGCGGCGGCGGCCGCGGTTGTGGCGCCTTTCATGACGCCGGTCACGGCGGTTG
>CAYNDW010000005.1:0-27596 GCA_964395375.1 uncultured Cytophagia bacterium | reverse complement strand
ACCCCAGGCTGTTAAAAAAAGCTTGATTCTGTCATAGAAATCAGGATGACATTTCGAAGAAGGGCATCGGAAAAATCACCGCACCAATTTCATCACTCCACCAATCCAAAACTCCAAAACTCCACCAATCCAATAATCCAACACTCCAATACCCCACGGGGCCTCACCTCCCATACTCCTCCCAGCTCTTGATCTGCAACGCCGCGAGCGGTTTGCGCGTGATCGCTTCAACGAAGCGTTTTGCAAGCTGCACTTCGGCGATGAGGGGAATCGCGAAGTCCACGGCTTTGCGGCGGATGAGATAATCGTTGGTCAATTCTTCTTCTTGAAAATTTTTGGGGATGTTGATGACGAGATCGATCTTGCGGCCAGCGAGGTATTCCAAAACATTCGGGCTAGACTTTTCCAAAGGCCAGTGCAGCACTTCCGCGGTGATGCCCACTTGCGCCATGAACTCCGCGGTGCCGCGTGTGGCATAGAGCTTCATGCCATGCTCTTGCAAGAGACGCGCGCTCGAAATAAACTCGGCTTTGTTCTCAATCGGCCCAGTGGAGAGCAGCACGCTTTTGATCGGTAGCTTGTTGCCCACGGAAATCATCGCCTTCAAAAACGCTTCGTCGAAATCATCACCGAGACAGCCGACTTCGCCGGTCGAACTCATTTCCACGCCAAGCGTGGGATCGGCGCCGATGAGGCGCGTGAATGAAAACTGCGGTGCTTTCACGCCGACGTATTCCAAGTCCAAAAACGACTTTTCAACTCGCTCAACTTTCTCGCCCATGATCGCGCGCGTGGCGAGATCGATGAAGTTCACGCCATAAACTTTCGACACGAACGGAAAGCTGCGCGACGCGCGGAGATTACACTCGATCACTTTCACATCGTTGTTGCGCGCGATGAATTGAATATTGAACGGGCCGGTGATTTTCAGCGCCGCGGCGATCTCTCTGCCGATGCTGCGCACGCGCCGCAACGTTTCGATGTACGTGAATTGCGGCGGCAACACCAGCGTCGCGTCGCCGGAATGCACGCCCGCGTGTTCGATGTGCTCGGAGATGGCATGCACGAGCAACTCGCCGTTCTGGGCCACGCCATCTAGCTCGATCTCTTTCGCGTTCTCGATGAACTTGCTCATGACGATGGGATGCTCGCGCGAAACCGTCGTGGCCTTTTCTAAAAATTTTATCAACTCATGATCATTAGAGGCCACCGCCATCGCGGAGCCGCTGAGCACATACGAAGGCCGCACCAGCACGGGAAAATTCACTTTCGCGGCAAAGGCTTTGGCCTCTTCCAACGAACTCAACTCGCGCCAGAGCGGCTGATCGATATCCAGCTCATCGAGCAGCTTAGAAAATTTGTGCCGATCTTCCGCCATGTCGATTTGCTGCGGTGAAGTGCCGAGCACGTTGATTCCGGCTTGCTGCAATTTGAGCGCGAGATTGTTCGGCGTTTGGCCGCCCATCGAAATGATGACGCCGAGCGGCTGCTCCTTCTCATAAATTTCGAGAATGGTTTCGAGACTCAACTCATCGAAGTAGAGGCGGTCGCACTCGTCATAATCCGTGCTCACGGTTTCGGGATTATAATTGATCATGATGGTGCGATAGCCGAGGCGCTTGAGCGTCATCACCGCATTCACGCAGCACCAATCAAATTCCACTGAGCTGCCGATGCGATACACGCCGGAACCGAGCACGATCACGGCTTGCTTGCCGCTCGTGGCCACGTCGCTCACGCTGCCGTTGTAGGTGAGATAGAGAAAATTCGTTTGCGCGGGATATTCCGCGGCGAGCGTGTCGATTTGTTTGAGGTGCGGCGCGAGGCCGTAGTTCTTGCGCATGGTGCGCACGACGATTTCCTCGGTCCTTAAAATTTTGGCGAGCTGAATATCGGCAAAACCCACCCGCTTCGCTTTCTCCAACACACCGCGCGGGCACACGCCGCCCGCGTAGATTTCCAATTGGCGCGCGACCTCGAGCAGGTTTTGAATCTTATACAAAAACCATTTGTCGATGTGCGTCAACTCGTGAATACGATCAATGCTCATTCCCGCTTGCAGCGCGAGCGGAATCGTGAACACGCGCTCGTCGGTCGGGTTGCTCAACTCTTCTTCGAGATTACCGAACTGAAGATGGTCGTTGCCGATCAAACCGGTCACGCCGATATCGAGCATGCGCAGCGCTTTCTGCAAAGCCTCTTCAAAGTTGCGGCCAATGGCCATGACTTCGCCCACGGATTTCATGCCCGAGCCGATGCGCTTCGAAACGTGGCGAAACTTTTTCAAATCCCAGCGCGGAATTTTGACGACGATATAATCCAACGCCGGTTCGAAGCACGCCATCGTGGTTTGCGTGATCGAGTTTTTGAGATCAACGAGACTGTGGCCGAGCGCAAGCTTCGCGGCGACGAACGCGAGCGGATAGCCTGTTGCTTTCGAAGCGAGCGCGGAGCTACGCGAGAGGCGCGCATTGACTTCGATGACGCGATAATCGTCGGACCTGGGATCGAGCGCGTATTGAATATTGCATTCGCCCACAATGCCGAGATGACGAATCGTGCGAATCGCCAGCTCGCGCAGCTTGTGATATTCGAAGTTGCTCAATGTTTGGCTCGGCGCAACGACGATGCTCTCGCCCGTGTGAATGCCGAGCGGATCGAAGTTTTCCATGTTGCATACGGTGATGCAATTATCAAAACTATCGCGCACGACTTCGTATTCGATCTCTTTCCAGCCTTTGAGATATTCTTCCACGAGAATTTGATCGGTATACATGAACGCCTTCTCGGCGAGTTCGAGCAATTGCGTTTCGTTCGCGCACAAGCCGGAGCCGAGTCCGCCGAGCGCATACGCGATGCGCACCATCACGGGATAGCCAATGTCTTGCGCCACGCGCACGGCCTCGGGTGTGGAATTGACCGCCAAGCTGCGCGGCGTCTTTACGTCGATCTCGCGCAAGCGTTCGCAAAAGAGATGGCGATCTTCGGTATCGCGAATCGCGGAGATGGGCGTGCCGAGCACTTTGACGTTGTGCTTTTCGAACACGCCTGCTTGCGCGAGCGCGAGGCCGCAATTGAGCGCGGTCTGTCCGCCGAACCCGAGCAGAATCGCATCGGGCTTCTCTTTTGCAATCACCTGCTCGACGAAATACGGATTCACGGGCAAGAAATAAACTTTGTCCGCGAGATGATCCGAAGTTTGAATCGTCGCGATATTGGGATTGATGAGAATGGTGTGAATGCCTTCTTCCTTCAGCGCCTTGATGGCCTGGCTGCCGGAGTAATCGAACTCGCCCGCTTCGCCGATCTTCAGCGCCGCGCTGCCGAGGAGGATGATTTTGTGAGGAGGGTTTTGCATGTCTCGTTAGCTTGATCAGGCAATGAGGAGTTGTTCTTCAAGCGGAAGTTTGTTTAATATCAATTTTTTGAGTTCGAGTTTCTTGCTCGCGTTGTCAATATCAATGCCCACGAGGTTACCCTCAGCATCAAAATCCACAATCACGCCTTCCGAAATTTCGCGGCTCTCGGCGCTCACTTTGGAAGAGAGATCAATGTAGAGGGAATCGGTCTCGGGATAGTATTGAATTCTCATGGTTTGAATCCTCGATCGGAAAAAGCATTGTGATGGTTTGTTGATCAGCCAAGGTGATGACGCGAAGCGCCTTGCCGGGCAGTTCTTCTACAAATCCCCAAAAGCGATAGCGATTGTCTTCTTGCATTTCGACTTGAACGGGATGCTCAATCACGTGGATACACCACTCTTTTTTAAGGTAAGAGCGTTTGCGTAGCACTTCATTTTCGAAGTATGCTGTAAACGCGTAATCGCGCATGGTTTCAACTCATCTTACATTTTACAGTCGCACGCCAAGAATAACACACCCCGCCGAGAAAAGCAAGTATGGTTCAGGCGTAGTCGAACAACTTCACGAAATTTTCTCTTCAATCTCTCTCGCTTAAAAATCCCATCGGTGCATGCCCATCTTATCGATCAACTCTTTGGCTTTGGAGAAACTTTCCCGCGCTTGTCTTTTTCTGCTGAAGCGAGATGAAGCTGCGCCTCGATCAAATGTATTTCCGGATCGCGGCGGTGATAGCCCATTTCTTCGATCATCATTTTCGCCTTCGTCCAACTTTCTCGCGCTTTGTCTTTTTCACCCATGGCCAAATGCAGCCGGGCGTATTCCAAATGGCAATCCGCCTCGTGCAAGCGCATGCCGCGGGTGACCATTGTAAAAGCTTGATAGAGATCGCGTTGTGATTTGGAGTGGTCTCCGTACAGCGGATGAAGACGGTGGGCTGGTTCATATGGCCCCGCTCAGTTTGGTTGGTCGTCAAGTTCATCATCGAAGTCGCTTGTCTCTTCGAACTCCGGCTCCTCTTCAATGACGCCCAATGCGAGGAGCTGATCGTATAAGTCTCTACGATTTTGCGCAAGGTATTTCAAGCGCCGGCGCTTGCGCGGGTGCGCTTTGCCGATTTCCAGAACGAGCGTGGCAAGCTCTTGCACTTCGCGGTTGGAAGCTTGGGAAAGTGTGGCGAGTCGGCTGAGATTTTTTTCCGAGAGGTTTGATTGCTCCAAATAGCCGCTGATTTCATCTAGCGCTTCGAGGTGGTGCCTTTTCTCAGCGGGCATGCGCTGGCAATCTTTGCAGACGTGGGTTGCGTGACCTTTGCCGGAGAATTTTTCATGAGGGCGGCGTCGCCCGCAAATGCGGCAAGAGCGGGGCATGGGGTTTCTCTATCGTTGAGCCAACACTGCGATCAAACTTCGAATAGAATTTCACTAGGCAAGAACTCTTTTTTTTCTCTTCAAAGAAAAGACCGGAACTTTTGTGAGATACTCCATGGGCTCTTCCTTGCTTTGAATGAGGCGGTCCATGGCCTCGCTCACTGCGTCAGTAAAAAAAACATCGCCGCAACTGTCGCATACGAGCGCAGGTACGTCTTTGAAAACATAAAGCGAGTCTTCCCACCATTCTTCGTGGGTAATGATTTGTTTTCTAGATTTTCCGTTGCACAGAGGGCACTTCATTTCACAACCTCCCCACAAACTCATCGAACAAAAATTTCGTGTCCACTGGGCCGGGCGAGGCTTCGGGATGGAATTGCACGCCGCTGAAAGGTTTGGTGCGATGGCGGATGCCTTCGTTGGTGCCGTCGTTCGCGTTGAAGAACCACGGCTCCCATTCCGCAGGCAACGTGTTTTCATCAACCGCGTAGCCGTGATTTTGCGAAGTGATGAAGCAACGTTTGCTGCCCACGAGCACGCACGGTTGATTCTGTCCGCGATGGCCGTACTTCAGCTTGAAAGTATCCGCGCCCGCAGCGAGACCGAGGATTTGGCTGCCGAGGCAAATGCCGAATACCGGCTTGTCTTGTTTAAAAAGTTTGCGCACGGTGTTGATCGTGGCCTCGCAAACTTTCGGATCGCCGGGGCCGTTGGAGATGAGCACGCCCTCGAACTTTTCTTTTTCGAGGGGCCAATTCCACGGCACGACCGTGACTGTCACGTCGCGCGCGAGCAGCGAGCGAATGATGTTGTTCTTGCAGCCGCAGTCAATCACCACCACGCGCTTCTTGCCGTTGCCATACGTGACCGGCTTCTCCACACTCACTTGCGCAACAAGATTGTCGCGATTGGGGTCGTAAAACTCTTTCGGCTCCTCTCCTTGCACGAGTTTCCCGAGCATGCAGCCGTGCGTGCGCAGTTTTTGTGTGAGCATGCGCGTGTCCACGCCGGCAATTGCGGGGATGCGATTCTCTTTCAACCAATCAGCAAGTGAAGTGTGCGCATCCCAATGGCTATAGCTCGCGGAATATTCCGCCACCACCAAGCCGGAAATCTGAATTCGTCGCGACTCGAACGCCGCGCTCAAACCGTTGCGCTCCGAGGCCGCGGGCACGCCGTAGTTGCCAATGAGCGGATAGGTGAGAATGAGAATCTGCCCCTTGTAGGAAGGATCGGTGAAGCATTCGGGATAGCCGACCATGCCGGTGTTGAACACGACTTCGCCGGCAACGGAGCCGTTCCAGCCAAAGGGCGTGCCCGTGAAAAAAGAACCGTCTTCTAAGATGAGTTTGGCGTTCATATACCGCTTCCAGATTGACTTGTGCGACTTAATTTAAAATGTCATTCTGGAAGAACCTTCCCTCGCACTCGACACAACTCTGACAACAGGCGTTGTGCCGAGCGCTAGGGAAGGTTCTTCCAGAATGACACGCCGAGGTGGCGTGACAAACTCGATGATAACGCGCATGGCTTATTAAAAAAGAGTATAGATGAATGGTGCAAGCGCCGAGCCTTGGGTCAACACGATCAACAAGCTCAACAGCATCATCACGACGATGATGGGCGCGAGCCACCACTTTTTGCGCACGCGCATGAATTGCCAAAACTCGGCAAGGATGGCTAGTTTGCTCATACTCACTCTCTCGATGAAGTTCGAAGCCGTCTTCAGTTATACCAATGGCGTCACTGCCACTTCGGTGCGATAGCCTAGTTTCATGAGGAAGTCCTCACAATCTTCCCACGTCAATCCAAAGTCACGCACATCTGCCAAGCCCAGCCTGCTAACGATGTCGCTCAAGAGTTCGACGGCATTTTCATCGAAATCGGCATCCATCATCGCTGCCTCCGCCCAATGCGTTAGCTCTTTGAGTGAAACCTGATGGGACAAATAATCTCTCAGCTTGTTGGCGACAAGCTCACGTGTTATTAACATAGAGCACCTCATGATAGTCTTTGATGATGTTTGTCAATCGGGTACTTCTCATGAATTTCGACTAAGTTACCATCTGCATCGTAGATTTCCTGTCGAAACACTACGGTTGTTTCATCAGCGTCGACTTCTTTAACATAGCGTGCAACACGACGAGAGTGGCCAGGCACATATTTGATGTAGCGCCTTCTCCCGTTGGCTAGCTCCTCCCATTGCCCAAATCTTCTTTCGTTTTGTTCACGCGAAGCCATTTGATACACTTTGAGTTTTTCAATCTGCGTTTCAAATGCCTACTGCCAGCAAATAAAAATACACCAACGGCGCGACCAACATCTCGCTATCAAACCGATCGAGCATGCCGCCGTGGCCGGGAATGAGAACCGAAGAATCTTTTACGCCCGCGTCGCGTTTGAAGAGGGATTCAACGAGGTCGCTCATTTGACCGACAGTTCCGGCGAGCACGCCGATGATTGCGGCGTCGATCATGCGCAGTCCTTGCACAAACGTCGCGTGGCAGGCGAGCGCGGCTAGCACTGAAAAAACCAATCCGCCGATTGCGCCCTCCCAAGTTTTCTTCGGGCTTACGCGCTCGTAGAGTTTATGCTTGCCGAAGCCGAGGCCGACGAAGTATGCCGCGGTATCGCAAACCCAAATCGTCACGAAGATCATCACGAGCCAGGTCCCGGCATGCGCGTAGTCGCCGCCGTTGGCAACGGGCATTTGGCGAATGAGCATGAGAAACGAAAGCAAGCCCGCAACGTAGGCAACGCCGAGAATCGTGGCTGCAACATTGAGCAACGCGCTGTTGTTCGGCTGCGGTTTGCGAAACAATTCAACCAGCAACAGCGCAACGACAAGGCCGGAGAACAGCAGCCAGAGTTTGTCGCTATGCCCCGCATAGATGAAGAGCGCAAGCGCAAGCCCGCCGAGAATGCCTAGCTCGCGGTGCGCGCGCATGTTCCTCTGCTTGGCCAAGTTATAAAACTCGATCAAGCCGACGCCGATAATCACTTCGAGTAAAAATAAAAAAGCGTGACGGCCGTACCAGCTCGCGCCTAAGATGACCGGAATAAAAATTACGCCGACGCCGACGCGCTGACCGAGATTGCGCCAATCCAATTCCTTCCTCCTTCCGTTTGGGTTGCCTGCAGAGCGTAGATTGTAGATAGTGGATCGTTGATCGTACAACCATCCACGATCCACTATCCACGATCAACGATTCTCAATCCGCCGCGCAATTCATCGATACTCGCCAACTGCTTCCTTTTTAAATAATCTGACAAACCACTCACAATCTGCTGCGCGCTGCGCGGATCGACGAAATTCGCGGTGCCCACTTGCACCGCGGTTGCGCCGACGAGAAAAAATTCCACGGCGTCTTGCCACGTGCGAATGCCGCCGATGCCGATGATGGGAATCTTCACCGCTTTTGCGGTTTCATAAACTTTCGCGAGCGCCACGGGTTTGATCGCCGGCCCGGAATAGCCGCCGACAATAGTGTTGATGCGCGGCTTCCAAGTTTCGATATCAATCGCCATGCCGGTGAGTGTGTTGATAAGCGAGACCGCATCCGCGCCTTCGGATTCCGCGGCGCGCGCAATCTCGCTCACGCGCGTGACGTTCGGTGTGAGCTTCGGAATGACGAGCCGCTGCGTGAGTTTGCGAATGCGCGCCGTTGCCATTGCCGTGACTTCGGCTCTCTGGCTAAACTCCAAGCCGCCTTCTTTAACGTTGGGGCAGGAAAAATTTAATTCGTAACCAAGAATGCCTTCGTGCTCCTCCAGCGCGCGCACAACTTCTTCGTATTCTTCGATGGTGCGGCCCGCGACATTGACGATGAGCGGCACGCGCTGCGCGCGCAAGAACGGCAGCTTCTCTTGAACAAAATTTTCCACGCCGACGTTTTGCAAACCAATGGAATTGAGCAAGCCTGCGGGCGTTTCAAACAGGCGCGGAGGCGGATTGCCGCGCCGCGGCTGCGCGCCGATGGATTTGGTGATGATCGCGCCAATCCCTGCAATATTCGTAAAGTCCGCGGCTTCTTGACCATAGCCAAACGTGCCCGAAGCCACGAACACGGGATTGGAAAATTCCACCTCGCGAATTTTTATTTGCAATTCATTCATGCCGGGGTTTACTCTATTTTACAATCTGGGTGACGACACCAATGCCAACGGTGCGACCGGCCTCACGAAGCGCGAATCGCAGTCCTTCGTTCATAGCGATGGGAGAAATCAATTCAATGTCCAGAGTCATATCGTCGCCCGGCATGGCCATCTCAACGCTGGCCGGTAAATTGACGAGACCCGTGACCTCCGTGGTTCGGAAATAAAACTGCGGCCGATAACCACTAAAGAAAGGCGTGTGCCGCCCGCCTTCTTCTTTTTTGTGAACGTAAACCGCGGCTAAAAATTTGGTGTGAGGCATAATCGAACCCGGCGCTGCGATGACCATCCCGCGTTGCAATTCGCTTTTTTCGACGCCACGCAAGAGAAGTCCGACATGGTCTCCCACTTCCGCGGCCTCTCCACGTTTACGAAACATTTCCAACCCGAGGACCACAGCTTTGCGCTTGGTGCCCAAGCCGACGATTTCGATTTCATCGCCGGCTTTGACGCGGCCTTGCTCGATGCGGCCGGTAGCCACAGTTCCGCGACCGGTGATACTAAAAACGTCTTCGAGGGGCATGAGAAAGGTTTTGTCAACCTCGCGTTGCGGCGTAGGAATATACCCATCGAGAGCTTCCAACAATTCGTTTATGCACTGCGTTTTTTCCGCCGCATCGGGATACTTTAGCGCTTCCAGGGCGCTGCCACGGATGATTGGAATTTCATCACCAGGAAACTCGCATGCCTTCAGCAGGGTCCGAATTTCCAGTTCGACCAGGCCCAGCAGCTCAGGATCGCTTACCAGGTCGATCTTGTTGAGAAAAACCACAATGTGCGACACGCCGATTTGCCGCGCCAGCAAGAGGTGTTCGCGCGTCTGAGGCATGGGGCCATCGGCTGCGCTCACGACCAGAATCGCTCCATCCATTTTGACCGCGCCGGCAATCATGCTCTTGACGTAGTCCGCGTGCCTAGAGAAATCCGCGTGAGCATAGTGCCGCAGCGGGGTTTCATATTCCACACGCGCGATATTGAGGGCAATGCCGTGAGCATTCTCGCTCGAGGCTTCGTCAATAGAATCGTAGCTGCGGTACTGCGCTAAGCCCCGCTTCGATAGCACCAAAGTGATTGCAGCGGTCAGAGTGGTTTTGCCATGATCAATATGACCGATCGTTCCCAGGTTGACGTGCGGTTTCGTGCGCTCAAATTCCGGCCTTGATTGCGCGCCGAGGTTCGAGGCGAGAGCAAAGGCAAGCGCAGTGAGGATTCTGAGGGCCGGCATTCGGAGAAGGAGTTTGGAGTCGGAGCACAGGTGATGAGAGCATTCGCTCATATCTTCACCTTTCTTGATTTTTAAGCTAATGCTTATGATTCAAAGCGAATCGCTTCCGCCGGAAACACCGGCCCCTCCAAGCAAGCTAGGTAATATCGCCCGAAAGACTCGACGCCAACACTTGGCTCAATCGGGCAGCCCATGCAAATGCCGAAGCCGCAGCCCATCACGGTTTCAACTGCAACCTCGGCGTGAACTTTTGCAGCGGAACATATCGTAGCGACGCGTTCGAGCATCGGCATCGGGCCGAAGTAATAAACACGACGGGTGCGCGCGTCGGGTTCTTTTATCCAGCCCTGCAAAAGTTCTGTGACGAAGCCGCGATATCCGGCGCTGCCATCATCCGTCGCAATTTTTATCTGCGCGCCCAAGCTTTGCAATTCTTGTTTGCCCCACAACTCCGCCGAGGTGCGCGCGCCGAGCAATGCCGTGAACTGCAAACCGCGTTCATGCAACGCGGCGGCCAAGATCGGCATGGGCGCAATGCCAAGCCCGCCCGCGACGAGTGCAATCTCCGTTGCTGCTTCCGGCAAAGAGTAGCCTTTGCCCAATGGCCCGATCACGCTGAGCACTGTGCCGATGCGATGTCGCGAAAGCAAGCGCGTGCCCGGCCCGACGTTCTTCCACAAAATAGAAATCCAACCCGCGCGGCGCTCTGCTTGACAAACACTAAACGGCCGTCGCAAGAGCGGCGTGAGTTGCTCAGAGTCGTGCGGCTGCGTTTTGATATTCACAAACTGGCCGGGCGCTACACTCGCGGCAATCTCCGGCGCGTGCAGGCGCATTAAAAAAATGCCGCGCGCTACTTCGTCATGGGAGAGCACGCGGCAATCGTAAATGCCTTTGGGCGAGGTGGTGGTCATATGCCGGCTCAAGAAAGGGAATTACCTCTGGCGCAAAATGAATTACACCAATTTCTGCCATGCCGGAAGAATTTTTTTAAGACTCGTTGCGGGTGCGCTTGTGAGTGTACCGCGCCATTTATGTCGGGTCCAATTCTCACCCGCAACGAGGATTCGTGCTCGGCACGACCTCCAGCACGTACCCCCGTTTTCGGAGCGGAAGCACTGGTGAGGAGTGAAAGTACAACTTACATTTCGCTTCGCGTCCTACGTTGTGGCGGCTCTTCTTTCGCGGGCGGCTCGTCGTCGTTTTCTTCTTCCAACTCTTCCTCGACTTTTTCCGGCGGCTTCTGCTCGCGCGCATCAACTTCTTTCTTCCGATCTTCTTCAATGCGACGTTGCAAGCTTTCACGCACCTCGCGTTCTTCCTGCTCTAAAGTAGTTGGCGCGGGCGCAACCGGAGCCGGCGTTGCGGTGGGCGCGGCTTGCGGCGCGGGTTTATCCTTTTGCGCATAGGCCGAAACTTTCTTGCCGATTTTTTTGGAATAAACGGAGTTGGGATATTTTTCGAGCAACTGCTTATAAGTTTGATAAGCCTGTTCGCTATCCTGCAATTCATGTTCATACAACCAACCGATCGCATAGAGCGCTTTCGAAGAACGCTCCGCGTCGGTTTGGCCGTTTAAATATTCCTGATACAACCGCAAGGCTTCGCGCGGATTTTTATCAGCCAGCCAAAGTTTCTCGGCGCGGGAAAATTTATCGTCATTAAAAGTCACGCTGCTGTCAACGAGCGCGGGCAATCCCAAACGTTTGCGCGCCGCAGTGCCGTGCGGCGTTTTAGGATATTGCGTGGCAACCACCTCCAGCAGGCTATCGCGCTGCGCCGCATTCTGCTCGGCGAGCATGAACGCCAACGCATACAACGCGCGCGGCGCTGCGGCCGTTTCAGAAAATTGCCCGACGACTTCGCGATATTGCCACATCGCCGAGTCCGGCATGTCGAGTTGATAATAATATAACTCGGCGAGATTGATTTTGTGGCTCGCAATATCCTGCGCCAATTTTTGCGGATCATTCGAGATCGACAAAGCTTTCGTGGGATAACGCCGAATCGAGGTGTTGCGGTTTTTGGTTTTCTTGGCGGAAGCTTCCATGGCCGTGGCTTGCGCCAAGGCCGCGGCGTTCGTTCCACTTTGCAAGGAGAGGCGTTGCAGCTCGAGCACTTTAAGCGAATTTTGAAGTTTCAATAATTCATCAATCGCTTTGGAGCGCTCTTGCGCGCGCTGCGCATACTCCGTGCGCGCATTCTCGCTCCGCACCTTGTCGTAATTTTCTTTCGCCTTTTCATATTGCAAGCGATAGCGTTGAAAAATTTCTCCGAGGGCAAAATAAGCAGCCGCGGAAGCCTCGGATCTTTTGTAGTTCGTATTGACCGAAGCGAGCTGCGTCGCGGCCTCGTCCCGCTCGCCCTTAAGCAAGGTCCCCATGGCCAGTTCATATTTCACCCACGCCACGTCTTGGTGCGTGCTATACTCGCTCCACATTTGGTTGAGCTTGCGCGCGGCCAAATCGTAGCGCTGGTCCTCTTTCAACGCGCGCGCCATCGCAAGATTGGCTTTGAATTTGAAATCGATTTCCGTGGTCTGTTTTGCAGCTTGATCAAAAGCTTTGGCCGCGGCAGTGAATTGTTTGAGTTGATTCCGGCTCTCGCCTAAACGCATGTACGCGGCGCTGCGCGTCTTCGCGTCGGCCACTTTTTGGGCGGAGCGTTCATACAACTCTTCCGCTCGCACAAAATCTTTTTGGCGGAAGTAAAGCTCGGCGAGATAGTACTGCGCTTGCTCGACAACCTCGCCTTTCTTCTTTTCATCGAGCAAATCGCGCAACACACTAATGGCCGCCGGAAAATCTTGCCGCTCGATGTGCGTGCGCGCCTTCCATAATTCCGCGCGCGGCGCAAGCGGACTCTTGGGATAGTTCGTAGTCAACTCGTCGAATTTGCGCAAGGCCTTCACGTATTCTTGTTTATAAAAAAAACACTCGCCGACCATGAGCAGCGCGTCATCGACATATTTCGAAGTGGAATGAAGCTGCAAAATTTTTGAAGCCTTCTCGATGGTCTTATCGTATTTTTGAATTTCAGAGGAGGTCGGCTTCTCGTCGCGGCGGCGCTTATTCTCCTCGAGCGCCTCTTTATAAAGCTTCTTCGTATTGTAATACGTGTTGAAATAAGCGCAGCCTTGCAGGCTGAAAAGGGCGGCGAGCGTAAGGAGGATAAAACGAAACTTCATGAAGACACCTTTTTTAATGCGTGAATCAAATTAAGCAAAACTTCTCCGGCAGGGCCTTGCAAAAACTCATCGACGCGCGGCGTGAGTGCGGTTGCTTCCGTATTCACTTCGACAACATACGCCTCGTGCTGCGCCGCAATGTGCGGCAATTGCGCTGCGGGATAGACCATGGCAGAAGTGCCGATCACGAGAAACACGGAACAGGTTGCAGCGGCATCGCCGGCTTTGCGCAATGCGGCCGCGGGCAAATTTTCTCCAAACCAAACCACGCCCGGGCGCTGCAATGCGCCGCATGAGCAATGCGGCAATCCTTCGAGAAATCTTGCGCACACTCCTTCTTTGCCGCACACCGAACAGCGATTCACAAGAATATTGCCGTGCAATTCAATCGTATCCTCACAACCAGCCAGTTGATGATAACCATCGACGCATTGTGTCATCAGGCTGAGTTTGCCGACGTGCTCGCGCAATTTCGCGAGCGCAAAGTGCCCGGCGTTCGGTTCATGATGGCACACGAGGGCGCGACGATAACTGTACCATTCCCACACGAGCTTCGGGTTGCGCGCAAACGCTTCGGGCGTGGCCAACTCTTCCGCGCGATACGTGCGCCACAAACCTCCCGCGCCGCGAAACGTGGGCAAGCCGCTCTCCGCAGAGATGCCCGCGCCCGTGAGCACGGCGACATGCGCGGAACGATGCAAACGTGAAAGCAGTTGCGGCGACGGCTTCAAGCAGGCACCGGCGCAAACGTGCGAATCACCGACTCCGCTTCTTCGCGCGTGCGCGCTTGCTTGAGGCCGGCGCGAATTTTTTGCAGAACTTCTAAGCTCGCAATCTGTTCGACCTGCGCTGCAAGTGCCAGCGCGCCCACGCCAAATTTGATTTCAAGAATGTCAGCGATGGTTTGTTGCAAGCCTTGTTCGCGGCCTTGCTCGAGACCTTGTTCGAGACCTTGTTCGAGACCTTGTTCGAGACCTTGTTCGAGACCTTGTTCAAGACCTCGTTCGAGGCCTCGGCGTTCGGCAATAGTTAATAGAGACATTTGTTGTTCCTCCGGAGTTGGAGTTATTTCATCATAAAGCTCTTCGTCTTTGGCTTCCGGCAAAGACATCACAACGCTGATAAACTCAAACATCGACAAAACCGTGGCGCGGCTCATGCTGGTGTGATAAAGCTCAAGCAGGAAGCGCTTCTTCCATTGATAACGAGCATGATCACTGCCTTGCGTTTCCACCGTTTTGAGAAAAGCTCTCGTCACGAGGGCGAAGGGACTCGGATCGCGCTCCAACTCTTCCGCCTTCAGTCGATAGTCGAGCAGCTTGACGAGCGGAAATTCGAAATAGAGCCGAAAGCCCCAGCGCGAAATTTCATAAACATTCTCACCAAAGGCCGCATCGTCATCAGTCAAAAGCGCGATGCTGATCACTTCTTCGCCAAAGCGATCGGCAATGCGATAGTTGCAATGATAAACGCGTTTCGGAAAATTAAGCTCGCGATAGCCTTGGACCTCAATATGAATCAACAGCCATTTCTCGCTGCCGTCACGCAGATAAACTTTAACGAGCTTATCGACAACGCGTTGGCCGCTGTCGTCTTCTTCCGGCAAAATTTTTTGCAGCTCTTTATCAAGAAATTCAAAGCCGCGCTCGAAGTCGATGCCCTGATGAACCTCTGGAAAGTAGAAGTCCAGAAATTCCGGCAGGAGCTTGTCTAAAATTTTTCTCCAGGAGCTGTCTTGCTTCATTGGCAGTCTGCCTCCCGATACATTTATACCCTAATTTGCCGCTTGTAGAAGAGCTTCAGCTACCCACGAATCGATATTTTTTCCAACTTTCTCCGCGGCGAAAACGACTTGTTTGTGTTGTTCCGGCGAAAGGCGAACGGTTAAACGTCCACTGAATGGAAGCTCCGGCGCTTCTCCTCGCTCTTCACAAAAAGAGAGATATTCTTCAACAGAGTCTTCAAAAGCCTTTTTGAGGTCATCGACGGAGCGCCCTTGAAAGGTAATGACGTCACGAATATTTCTTACTTCGCCGTGGAAAATGGCTGTCTCACCGTCGAATTCCACATGAGCCAAATAGCCTCTGTACTCCATCATGACTCTACTCCTGCTTCGATTGGAGCGAACTGGATCTTCAAAAATTTCTTCCAGCGTTTTGCGATGTTTGGATTGCATGCAAAGCTCTTGCTTGCCTAAAATACAAAATCCCGTTCATCCGCACAACGAGTATTCCGGCGAGGGTGCTTGCCCAATGCTTTCGCCGCGCAGCGTGACATTTAAAACAGAAAGGCATTAAAGCCTACACCGAAATAATATCCGCCCACGCTGGTGCCTTCGAACGCGCTTTTGCCTTCGATGCCCGCGGAGCTGATTTCAATTTCAAAGAAGAGCGCGGCGCGTTGCACGAAACGATAGTCTCCGCCAAGTTCGAGATAAAAGCCCGTGGCGTCGTGCGTGCCGCCGCTGCGTGAAGCGACTGCAAGCGGGCCGCTTTCTTCGATCTTCATCAAGGAAACGCCGAAGCCGAAAAATTGCGTGAAACGGCGCTCGCTATAGCTCACGTAGCGCAAACCGACATTGACGAAGCGTTGTTCCCATTTGAGCAACAGTTGCTCGTCGTTGAATACGCGCAAATTTTCTTTGTCAAACCGGCGATACTTCACGATCACATTGTACGGCGCTTTGATTTTAACCAGCGCGTGCGCTGCGGGAATGAAGCCGCTGCGGCTGTCATAAACCGGCGAGAAGTCATCGTGGTTGATGCGAAAGATTCCGCCGCCGCCGCCGGCAATAAACCGCGAAACATTGCCGTCAAATCTCTGGGCGGAGACTATCGTAGCCATGCCGAACAACAGCAGTGCGCTCAAACGTGTTTTCAAAACCTGCTCCCTTCGATTATGGTTGGTGAGGATTGCGTTGACGCTGTTGAAATTTTAAGCAACTCACACCCCCCAACGCGACGCCAATCGCGTCGGCCACGGCGTCGCGCCAATCGCTGAAGCGGCCGGGCACGAAGTATTGATGCAACTCGTCGGAGAAGCCATACAAAGTTCCGAGCACAAACGTGAGCAGCAGGAGTTGCGCGGTCGAGCGTTGTGCTTGCGCTTGTTGCAACGCGCGCATGAGCAAGAAGCCGAGCGGGAAATAGATGATTGCGTGAATCCATTTGTCGTCCCACTTCGTGAGTTTGAGCGGCGAACTTACATTCGGAATGGCCGATTGTATAAAAAGTACGGCGGCCCACGCAATCGGAGGCCAATACGTTTTCCAAAAGTTGCGGTTCATGATGTCAAGTGTGAGGTTGGAGTTTTAGAGTCGTGGCGCGTTGGAGTGATGCAAGAAGCAAGGGGAAACGCGCGACCGCTTTGCAATTCCATTACTCCAAAACTCCAATGCTCCATCACTTCGGCTAAAAAGTTTATTTCGCTTTTGCGGTTTGCAGAAACGCTTGCGGCAGGTAATGGAGCATGTCGCTCGCGAGCATGCTCCACATGCCGAGATGATTGCGCGCGAGGTCGCCGGCCAAGCCCTGAAGAAAAACACCAAGACTCGCGGCTTTGGCAGGCGCGAGGCCTTGTCCGGCTAGGCCCGCGATGAGACCAGTGAGGACATCGCCGCTGCCTGCGGTAGCCATGCCGGCGTTGCCCGTGGAGTTGATCAAAACTTCTTCCGAAGGCAGGCCGATGACCGTGGGCGCGCCTTTCAACACGAGCACATGGCCCAACGCTTTCGCGACACGTCGCACGGTTGCAATCGGTGAATCAGCGAGCAGCGTTTGCTCGTTTGCCAACAAACGCCTCAACTCGCCCGGGTGCGGCGTGAGGATGATTTGACTCACACTTGCGCGCAAGGTTTCGATCTCGCCCGCGAGCACGTTGATCGCGTCCGCATCCAATACCACAAGCCCGCTGAATGTGCGCAACACATGCGTGACTAATTCTTTTACGGCGGGAGAAGTTCCCAAGCCGGGGCCGAGGGCGACGACATTTGCCCACGCGAGACGTTCAGCGAGCGTAGCAAATGCGTTGTTTGCAATCGCGCCCTCGTGCTCCGGCAATGGCAGTTTGATAACTTCCGCAGTTGAGGCTTCCATTGCAGTGAGCAAAGATTCCGGCGCGGCGAGCACGACGAGACCGGCGCCGGCACGCAATGCGGCAGTCGCGGTGAGCCGCGCCGCGCCGCCAAATCCACGCGAGCCGCCAATGACGAGAATTTGCCCAACACGATTTTTAAACGCATCGGGAGGCCGCATGGGCAGCCAGTGCGACAGGTTCTCGTCGTGCAGCAAATAGGTTTGGCCCGCGGCCATTTCATATGCGAGACTTGGAAAGCCGATATCGGCGACGTGCAATTCGCCAACGTGCTCCCGCGCGGGCGAGAAAAGCAGGCCTTGCTTGCGCGCGCCGAAGGTGACGGTGAGTTGTGCTTGAATGCACGGGCCTTCGACGGCGCCGGTGTCGGCATTCATGCCCGTGGGCAAATCGACAGCGATGATAGGACGGCCGCTATGATTGAGGTGTTGCACGAGTTGCGCGAGAACCCCCTGCAGCTCGCCGCGCACGCCCGTGCCGAGGAGGGCGTCGATTAAAAAATCATAGCGCGACAAGTCGGGCAATGCTTCTTCGGCTTTCAACGAGTGAATCGCATAGCCTAGTTTTTCGAGCAAAAGGAAATTTGCGCGCGCGTCTTCGGGCAGCGCGTTTTTTTTACCCAACCAAAAGGTATCGCAATTCACGCCAGCTTCGTTAAGCAAACGCGCGATGACGAAGCCGTCGCCGCCGTTGTTGCCTTTGCCGCAAAACACCGCGGCGCGTTTAGCGGCGAGGGGTTGCAAGCGCGTCCGCAAAATTTCAAACACGGCGCGGCCCGCGTTTTCCATGAGCACGCGGCCAGGCAAGCCGAGGGTGTCGATGGTGCAGCGATCAATGGCGGCCATTTCCGCGGCGGTGACGATGCGCGGCAAACGCGAAAGAAGTTCAGTGAAATTCATGGCGCGGCTTTTTCAAAAATGACGAGGGCGGTCGCATAATGCTCGGTGTGCGAAAGGCTGAGGTGAATGTTAATTCCGGCGAGGCGCGCTTGTAAGCGCGGGCTGAGAATGGGAAGCGGGCGTCCGCTCGCCTCATTGCGCACGGAGAAATCTTTCCACGCGAAGTTGCGATCCCAGCCGGTGCCGAGCGCTTTGGCGCACGCTTCTTTGGCGGCGAAACGCGCGGCATAGGAAGCGGCGCGATGGCCGCGCGGCTCGCACGCGGCGATCTCTTCCGCGGTAAAAATTTTTTCGAGAAAGCGCCGATCCCAACGCGCAAGCAGGGCTTTCATGCGCGCGATTTCGACGAGATCGAGGCCGAGGCCGCAAATCATTTTAACGACTCCAGGAAAACTTCGGTGATCACATTCTGATGTGCCACGGCTTGGCCGTGGCATTCGTAGTTCACTTGCACTGTTCTTTTGCAATCAAACGTAAACCACGGCTCAGCCGTGGTTGAACCGCACCGGCTTTTTGCTTGCGCTTTAAAACCTTTTCCGCTACATTCGCCGCGAATTTTTTTAACCAAAAGCGACTATGGCGATTAAAAAATCCGACGCACCCCTCGTTAACCAAGCACTCGCGGGAGATCAAAAGGCCTATGCCGCCTTGATGGCGCGCCATCGCGGGCCGCTTTATAATTTGCTCTACAACATGGTGCACCACAAAGAGGAGGCGGAGGACTTGGTGCAGGAAGCGTTCATCAAAGCGTTTGCCGCGCTCGCAACTTTCAATCAGGAGTTTGCGTTTTCCACGTGGCTCTACAAAATCGCTATCAACACCACCATCGATCACATCCGCAAGAAAAAGCTCCAAACTTATTCCATCGACAAACCCATCCAATCCAAAGACGGCGAACTGAAACGCGAATATGCCGACGTGCATGAAGCGAGCGACAATGATTTACTTTCCACCGAAAAAAGCACGCTGATTGAGCAGGCGATTGCGGAATTGCCGGATCATTATCGCGAGGCGATCATTCTGCGCCACACCGAGGAGAAATCCTACGAAGAGATCGCCGAACTCACGCGCGTGCCGCTCGGCACGGTGAAGGCGCGCATCTTTCGCGCGCGCGAAATGCTCAAGCATAAGCTCAAAGGCAAGCTGTTGATTTGAGTCCCGCTCGCCGGGCATCGTGATCGCGAAGCCGCTTGGGTTCGAATCCCCCCGTCTTTCCTCCAATTTATCCCGTCTCTCTCCTCGCCCTCCTCGCATGTCATTCTGGAAGAATCTTTTTACGCACTGGAGATGCTGTCAAGTTTTTAAAAAGATTCCTTCTGAATGACAGATAAAGAGGGATGCGGAGTGTAACCTGTTTTGCGCTCGCAGTAGTAACAAAACATTTTTTATAGCAAAAAGTCAATCGGCATTTTTAATAGAGCAAATACGGCTTGCGCTGCTCGCGATATTTCGCCAATTCTTTTTTCCACGAAAAGTAGATGGAGTCGGGGCTGGCGTCGTTTTGCAAAAGCAGCCGCACGCTGTCCGTGCCCACAGCTTGATCGAAACTTTTTGCGCGCTCCGTATTCAAAATGTTTTGTTGAGGATAAAGCTTGAGCAGAGTCTTAAGGAGGTGCAATTGCGTGAGCATGGGTCGAAAGCTGCGCGGATTGGTGAGATGAATCTGCACGCCGGAGAGTTGTTTATCTTTGAGGCTGAAATAATAGGGGCGATAATAGAGCGCGCGGAAAATCACGCCGGGGAGCCGCAAATCATTCAACGCCGTGGCCAAGTTCTCGCCTTTGATCCACGTGTGACCGAGCACTTCAAACGGCAGCGTATAGCCGACGCCTTCATTGATGAAACCCAACTCGCCCATGCAGCCGGTGGCCGCAATATGAAACACGGTGCTCGCATGCGGCACGTGCGGCGAGGTGAGCACCCACGGCAGGCCGGTGTCTTCGAACAACATGTAGCGCTGCCAGCCGCGCATGGGCACAACGGTGAGCTGCGCGTTGAAGCCAAATTCTTTGTTGAAAAATTGCGCCAACTCGCCCGCGGTCAAGCCATAGATATAAGGAATGGGATAAAGGCCGATGAAGGATTTAAAGCGTTCGTCGAGAATCGGGCCTTCGATCAAATCGCCGCCGAGCGGATTGGGCCGATCGAGCACGATGAAGGGAATGCCTTGTTGCGCCGCGGCTTGCATGCAAAGCGCCATGGTGTAGATGTAAGTATACGCGCGCGAGCCGATGTCTTGAATATCATATACGAGCACGTCGATATTGCGCAGCATCTCGGGCGTGGGCGCTTTCGTTGCGCCGTAGAGCGAGTACATGGGAATGCCGGTGTGCGCGTCGATCATATCCGCCACGTGATTGCCCGCGGACACGTCGCCGCGCACGCCATGCTCCGGGCCGAAGAGCGCGACGAGTTTTATTTCGGGATTGGCATGCAGCGCGTCAATGGTGGAGACAAGCTGTGAGGTCACGCCGGTGGGATTGGTGATGAGGCCAATGCGTTTGCCGCGCACCAACTCTAAGCGCTCGGCGAGCAAGACTTCGATGCCGGGTTTCACTTGGGCGAAGGCGAGGCTTGCGTGGAGCATAAGAGCGAGGCCGATGCAACGAAGAGTAAGCGAGAGGGCAAAAGAAGCGAGCGGCAACGAGGCGACTCCTTTGAGAAGTTGCAGAGCAGAGGAAAAATTTTCCCAACGGATAAAAGCTGCCCACTGTTGGCCAAGCAACATCCGTTGGAATTTCTTTTTGGTTGCGACTGGTCCGCGTCATGGAGAGTAAAGCAAAGATCACGGCGACAAATTCTTTTGATATCTCCAAAACACTCGCGCGATGTTTGCGCCGCAATGCTGCGCGTAAAAACGATACGGCCCGATCCACGGAATGATCGCGAGACGATGGCCTTGGGCTTTAATATCCGCCAAACAGCGTTTGAGCAAGATGCCGCCGAGTCCGCTGCCCCGCTCGCGAGGCGCGGTGCCCATCGGCCCGAACCAGCCCGTATTGAGGTTGTTGCCGTCATATGCGGAGAACGCAACTACTTGATGGCTGTGCCAAGCCAGGTGCAAACTAATCGGATAATTCAGCAGCGTGCGTTCGACTTCGGGAATCCATGCGGCCCAATGTTCCTGCAAAAACGCAAGCACGTAATCTTTGTCGCCCATGATCGCGCGGCGAATTTCAAATCCTTGCTCGCGCAGTTTGGCCTCTTCCGCGCTGGTATCGAAATCGCGGCAATGAAGATCGGCTTCCATGTTCGAAGTTTCGCCGAAGCGTTCATAGCCATGCTGTTCAAAAAAAGCCACGGCCTCGGTGTAACGCGGATCGAGGCCGGGCGATAAATAGTTTGGCGCACTCTCAAACACGCGAACGCGCTGGCTGCCGCGCTGCTTTAGTTCGACTTCCAGTGCTTCCAACAGCCGCGAGCCAAGGCCTTGACGACGATACTGCGGGTCAACGGCCACGAGCTTGACGAAACCGATAGCGCTCGGCCGCAGCGTGCCCGCAATAAATCCCCTCAAGCGTTGCTGCTCTTCCGCCACGAGAACGAGTTCGCGCGTGTAATTCGGGTCTTCGTAAATTTTTTCTTCGAGCAACTCGGGCGTCATGCGGTCGAAGCGGACGCTGCGATTCCACAAAGTCAAGACGGCTTCGTCATCGCGGTCCGTCAGCGGACGAATAGGCATCGAGGTCAAGGCGAGAGTCCAGTGCTAGTGTTGCGTTCTTATTATCCAGGCGATGATACTTGCGGGAACAAACCTGCACACGCGCGACGGTGAGAAAGTGGAGCGTTAAACTTCTGCTTCTGCCGGCTCAATGCACGCGCTCATCGAGCCTTTGCAATGTGGGATTCTCCAGTCCGCCCCGTAGGAGTGAATTTGATCGCGCTTCAGCTCCGCCCGTTCTTGCGTGGTGGTATCAACGATCACGCGCCCCGCAGCGTCAACTTCGCAGGCCATGAGAAAGGCTTGCTCGCGACTGTAGCGGAAAATTTTGCACAGCATCTCAATGACGTAATCATATGTGTGATCGTCGTCGTCAAGCAAGATGACGTTAAAGCGTGGAATATGTACGACACGCGGCCTTTTGTGTGCAAAGATATCTTGGGTTGGGGTTGCGACTTCCATTGCGACAAGCTGGGTTGAGAGTCAAAAGTTGAGCGACCGATAAAAAAAAGAGCATAATCTCCATCACGAAATTATGCTCGCTATTCTGGCGGCGATAGGTTAATGCTCTAAACGCCGCTCTTTTTTGTAGGCATTGATTTCATCGCGCAGGCGCGCCGCGTCTTCATAGCGCTCTTCTTCCACGGCCCGTTGCAATTCTAAATTCAGACGCTCCATGCGGTCGGTCGGTTGGCGCTGTTCTTCGCCCCGCTCCGTTTCTTTATCGGAAACGGAGGCTTTGCGCATCACTTCATCGGAAACAAAGATCGGCGCTTGACTGCGCAGCGCCAGCGCAATGGCGTCGCTCGGCCGGGCATCCACTTCCACGCTGCGGCCGTTGAGCTTCACCCCCACCACGGCATAATACGTATTCTCGCGCAAGTCGCTCACCACGATGCGGGAGATGCGCGCTTCAATCGAATCCAACAAACTTTTCATCAAATCATGCGTGAGCGGGCGCGGAGGAATGATGCTTTCCATTTGCAACGCGATGGCTTGCGCTTCGGAAGAGCCGACGACGATGGGAAGCCAGCGATTGTGAACGTCATCCCGCAAGATCACCACGAAACGATTGGCTGTCGTATCCAAAGTCACACGATCAACTCGAACAGAAATCAACATGAGTGAACCTTCCAGGCGATGCGCAAATCGTTTAGCGTTGAGAATAAGGCTCGCGTAAGCGGCGGGAAATCCCGTGAACCAGTGCGAGCATAATAAATAATAAATGCAAAACTGTCAAGCTAAATTCCGGTAGCAAAAACGGCCGCGCATAAAATTTTACACTCCGGCTTGGCTTTGCGCGAAAAAATTATATCTTGCGCGAGCGGCCGTGAATCGGCGCGCACAAAAGTCTGCGTGCGGCTTCGCATTGCTGCGCGCTTGTAAAATTTTACCCCAAACCACCCCGCTTTTTATCATCTCGGAGGTCTGCCGTGAACTATTGGTTGGTGAAAACCGAGCCGGAAACTTTTTCCTGGGAAGATTTGAAAGCCGCGCCCAAGCAAACCACCTCGTGGGAAGGCGTGCGCAACTATCAAGCGCGCAATCATATGCGCGATGGGATGAAGCAAGGCGATCGCGTTTTGTTTTATCACAGCGTCGTCAAGCCGCAAGTCCTCGTCGGCGTCGCGGAAGTGGCGCGCGAGGCTTATCCCGATCCGCTGGCCGTCGATCCCAAGAGTGATTATTATGATCCGGCCAGCAAAAAGTTGGGCAATCGTTGGGTGATGGTTGATTTGCGCGCGGTGCAGGATATTGTGCCGCACATTACGTTGGAAGAGATCAAGCAAACGCCGGGGCTGGAGCAAATGGATTTGGTACGCAAAGGCCGCTTGTCCGTGCAATGCGTCACCGCGGAAGAGTGGAAAATCATTATGCGCTTGCGCGGCGTGAAATTGAAATGAAGTCTGGAGTGATGCTCGATTAAAAACTCATGCAACGGCTTGGCCGTTGCATTCCCAACACTCAAGCTAGTCGCATAACAAAACCTCGGCTGAGCCGAGGTTGAAACACGAGGCCAACCGTGTCGCATCATTTTCCTTCCGTGAAGAGCAGTCTGCCCTTCACGCGTCCAATGTGTTTGGCCGGCCCGGAATAGAACAATTCATATTGTCCGCGCCACCACACCAAGCTCGAAACTCTAAACTTTTGCTCGTTGCGCGTCTCAGAACTCGGCGGCGCGAACAGCGGACTATCCCAACGCGCCAGCACCGTGGCAGGATTGTTCAAAGAAAATCGCGCCAGCCCAAGCGCGCGCCGTCCGCTCGCGTCTTCGGCATTATAGAGAAGAACAATCGTGCTGTCGATGATCATCGCCGCCGGGCCGACAGCGAGTCTTTCGCTATCAAACTTATCCGCGCGCGCGCGCAGCAGCGGTTCGGCTTGCGGAAACCAATGCCGCAGATCGTTCGAGTACGCAATGCGAATCTCCTCCTTCCCATAATACATCACAAAGCGCCCGTTGATTTTTTGCGACAGCATCACACCGCCGGCCGTTGCGCCGGTGTCGGAAAAAATCAATCCATGTTTTTTCCAATGGCGCAAATCGCGCGAAGTGGCTAATGCCAAACGCGCAGTCTTGCCGTCGAAAGCGGAATAGGTCATGTAAAAAACGCTGTCCGCCAACACCACATTCGGATTAGTGCAGCCGCCGGGCGTTTCAATGTCCAGCGTCGGCGTGAGCACGGGTTCGCTCAATCGCGTGAAATGCAAACCCTCCGTGCGATAAGCCAAGCCAATCCGCGCCGTGCCGTTCAAGCCGCCCAAGCGCACGCGGTCTTCCGCCGCGTAAAATAAAAAAAGCGTGTCTTGCTTCACCAGCGCTGCGGGCGCGCTCACACTTTGCGCTTCCCAGCCACTGCCTTGCGGCGCAAGCAAAGCTTCGGGTTGAAATGAATCAAAAGCAAAAATCGGCAGGCGCACCCGCGGCCGTGAGGGTTGCGGCGAAGGATTGTTTTGGCCGAAAGCCGCGGACGCCAGTAGCCCTCCAAAGAAGAGCGCAAAGACGAATCGTTTTTGCATAGCAACCAGGTTAAGAAAAAAATTAGACTCCATCAGGGCTTGCTCTGTTTGATCTCGCGATTGAGCCGCGCGAGCGCGAGAAACAAATCTTCCAGCTTGCGCTCATATTCTGCTGCCGTGAGCGTTCCTTTGCGCGCCTTCAAGGCTTCGATCTCGGCGAGCAGATTGGCTTTCTTTTGTTCCAACGGCCCGGCCGCATTCGGCGCGGCCGTTAGCGCTCCGACACCGGGGCTAAAAAAAAGGCGTGCGGCTAACGCGCCGTCACTTGGCGCAGAGGCAACGTTTGCGGTAAAAGCCTGCGCCACGGGAATCTCGCTGCCCATGCCGTCGCCGTTATCCTCCAGCAATGGATGCTCCGGCCGCAGACGCTGGGCCTGCTCATAAAAACGCACGACGCGATCGCGCGCATAATCGAACGCTTCGAGAAAAGAAATTTTTTGGTCTTTGTTGAGATCCGCCTCCTCCCCTTTCATGAACGCTTCCACCAAGTATTCGGGAAACACCGTGGCATATTTCTCTTCGGCGCTGCGCGTCGCGGTGATGATCACGCGCTCTTGGCGCGCCAGCTTTTCGATAAAGCCCGCGCTCGCCGCGGTCGTATTGACGAGCACTTGCTGCCGCGCGGGCACGCGTTCAAGCAAGCGCGCGAAATCAAGGTCACGCAAGTCCGCGCCCACGAGATTGAATTTCGCAAAGTTCGCATCCGCGGTTCCGTGCCCGAAGAGCACGATCACGAGGGCATCTTCGGCGCGTAAGGTGGCGGCGAGCTTCATGAAAGTGGTTTCGACATTCACGGCCGTGCTCGGCAAAGTCGCGCCGCTTTCCGCCAGCAACGTAATTTGCTCCGGAGTGAAACCGTATTGCCGCCGCAGCACTTCTTGCAATTGCTTGGCATCGCGGCTGAACTTCGCCGAATATTCCGCGGTTCCGCCTTTGCCCGCGATGATCACAACGTGATTGCCCGCCTGCGCCGTCACGCTGCAGTAGAAAACAATTCCTGCAAGCAATGCGCGACAACCTTGAGCGACTTTATTTTCCATGTTTCTTCCACAAAAGATTTTCGTATCCAAAAGACTGTCATGCCGAAGGAATCTTTTTCAGCGTTGACTCGTGACTCCAGTGCTTAAAAAGATTCCTCTTGCATGACACCAGCGGGGAGAGTCTCCCCGCGCATGATCGAACAATGTCGTTTGGAGCATCGGCGCTAGCTGCAAGGCAAGAGCATGACGGCACGCGCCTCGCTTCGTTCAACGCGCTTGCTGCATTTCCTTTGACGGCTCATCGCGATACGCGCTGCGCAGCTTGAGCGGATCGCCGCGTTTGCGCATTCTTATGTTTAAAACTTCAACGAGCACGGAGAACGCCATCGCGAAATAGATGTAGCCTTTGGGAATGTGCTGGTCAAAGCCTTCGGCAATCAAAGAAAATCCGATCAACAATAAAAAACTCAACGCGAGCATTTTGATGGTGGGATGGCGATTCACAAAATCGCTGATGAAGCCGGCGAAGACCATCATGAAACCCACGGCAATGACGACCGCGGCGACCATGATGCCGATCTGATTGGCCATGCCCACCGCGGTGATGACGGAGTCGAAAGAAAAAACGATGTCGAGCAAAATGATTTGCGTGAGCACGCCGGCAAACGAAGCCGCAACCTTGCCGGAGGCCTCGCCCTCTTCGCCTTCAAGCTTGTTGTGAATTTCATGCGTGCTCTTCGCGAGCAGAAACAAACCGCCCGCGAGCAAGATGAGATCGCGCCCGGAAATTTCATTGCCCAAAACCGTAAACAGCGGCGCAACCAGGCTCATAATCCAAAACAACGAGAACAGCAGCGCGATGCGCACGAACATCGCCAAGCCCAAGCCCCAGAGCCGCGCGCGCTTTTGCTGCGCCTCTGGTAATTTGCCCGCGAGAATCGCGATGAAAATAACATTGTCAACGCCGAGCACGATTTCGAGCACGGTCAAAGTGACGAGTGATAACCAAGCTTGCGGATCTGCAAACCACTCCATAAAATTACGGCTCCTTTCGAGTGAAGTTAAATTTACGGCGCGCAATTTAACTGATCGCAAGGAAGAAAGCAAACAGCGAAACCGCGACGGAAAGAATTTTTCCGGCACAGTTGGTCAATGGCCGTTTTTGTTTTATATTGCCGCGCGATTTTTTATGACCGGTTCAGCCACGGCTTGGCCGTGGCTTTATAAAAAGCAGAAGCCGAGCGCGGAAATGCTTTTGTTTGCAACGATTCAACTCTATGGAGAAACCGATGCACGATCTTCTTCCTCAACTCCAACTTTGGCGCGCGCGCGGCGATGCGCTTGCGCTCGCGACCGTGATTAAAACTTGGGGTTCCTCGCCGCGGCCCGCGGGCGCAAAAATGGTGGTGAATCAACGCAGCGAAATGGCTGGCTCCGTCAGCGGCGGCTGCGTGGAAAATGCCGTGATCGAAGCAGCACTCAACGTGCTTAAAACCGGCAAGCCCAAGCTGCTCGTGTTCGGCGTGTCCGATGAACAAGCCTGGGACGTGGGCTTAGCATGCGGCGGAACGATTGAAGTGTTTGTGGAGAAATTGGAGTGAGGTGGGAATGGAGTTTTGGATTATTGGCGGATTGGCACTGCTCATT